>JAFOWI010000255.1 GCA_017425985.1 Bacteroidaceae bacterium
CCGTGGGTGTAGCCACAGATCCGGACCAGGAAGTCGAACTTGGTGGGCATGGTATCCAGCAAAACACCCCGGGTAAAGCGGGTATTGAATTCCGGAAGTGGATACTCTTGTCGCTTTCCTTGAATTGTTCAACAACAACTTCAACGGAGTAGGGGATTTCCTTATCGTAATAAAGAAGGATTTTTTCGCGAATGATTTCTGTTACGAAGAAACGTGCGGGTTTGTCCGTCCATTGGTCCTTTTCGAAATATGGCGGTGATAGCGGAATCAATTCCTTGATGCGTTTGAGTACGTTGTCAACGTTGAATTTTGCCTGCGCAGAAATGGGGAAGATTTCAGCAGTGGGGAGGAACTTCTTCCACTCTGTTACGAGTGCTTCCAACTTTTGTTGGTCGGAAAGGTCAATCTTATTGATGAGCAGCAAAATGGGCACGTTGAGTTTTTGTACTTTTTCAAGAAATTCGATGTTCTTGTCGGGTTGCTCAATGACGTCTGTCACGTAGAGCAATACATCGGCATCCTGAAGGGCTGACTCGGAGAAGGCGAGCATGGATTCCTGGAGTTTGTAGTTGGGTTTCAAAACTCCCGGTGTGTCGGAGAAGACAATCTGTGCATCGTCCGAATTGATGATACCCATGATGCGGTGGCGCGTGGTCTGTGCTTTGAAAGTTGCGATAGAGATGCGCTCACCCATGAGGAGGTTCATCAATGTGCTTTTGCCTACGTTGGGATTACCAACGATGTTGACAAATCCCGCCTTGTGGTTGGGCTTACTTTCCATCATAGCCCCACTTGAGATATGCTGCTCCCCATGTGAAACCAGCTCCGAATGCTGTAAGCACGAGGTTGTCGCCCTTCTTCAATTGCTTTTCGTAATCCCACAAAGCAAGGGGGAGCGATGCTGCAGAAGTGTTACCATATTTCTGGATGTTCATCATCACCTTTTCGGGCGCTACTTCAAGGCGTGCAGAAACGGCTTCGATGATGCGCACGTTTGCCTGGTGAGGAAGCACCCAAGCGATGTTTTCCTTTGTGAGGTTGTTGCGCTCAGCAATCTTTGTACAAGCGTCGGTCATGTTGGTTACGGCAAACTTAAATACCGTTTTACCTTCCTGATGTACAAAGTGCATGCGGTGTTCGATGGTGTAGTGTGAAGGAGGACAAACCGAACCACCGGCCTTCATGCAGAGGTAGGGGAGTCCGAGACCATCGGTGCGGAGATATGAGTCTAACCAGCCAAACTCTTCTGTAGTAGGTTCTACAAGTACAGCTGCTGCACCATCGCCGAAGATGGGACATGTAGCGCGGTCTGTGTAGTCAACAGCGCTCGACATTTTATCTGCGCCACAAACGACTACCTTCTTGTATCGTCCGCTCTGCACTAAACTTGCGGCTGTGTCCATAGCATAGAGGAAACCGCAACAAGCAGCCTGCATGTCGATAGCATGTGCATTCTTCATGCCCACGCGACCCAAAACGATGCTTGCTGTTGAAGGAAAGTGAAAGTCGGGCGTAGAAGTAGCTACAATAATGCAATCTACTTCCAATGGGTCAGTACCTGTTTTTGCGAGAAGTTGCTTTACGGCTTTGCGTGCCATATAGCTGGTGCCAAGTCCTTCTTCGTTGAGGAGACGACGTTCTTTGATACCGATGCGTGTCATGATCCACTCATCGTTTGTATCTACCATACGCGACAACTCATCGTTCGAGAGTACGTACTCAGGAACGAAACCACCGACACCTGTTATGACTGCATTAATCTTTTCCATAGTGAGTTTAAGAAAGGTTGGAGACAAATGAATATCTCTATATGAAAAAAATAGGGAGTTAAAAGTGAAAAGTTTGATTTACTTTGTGAGGACAAAGCAGGGATGTTGACTTTTGACTTTTAACTCCTGATTAAGAATGTAGATTACTCTGCTACTTCGTCCATTACGATAGCGAGCTTACCACGATAGTATCCGCATGAGGGACATACTGTGTGATAGATGTGCCAACCACCGCAGTTAGGGCAAATTGCGAGCGTAGGAGCTGTTGCCTTATCGTGTGTACGACGCTTGAGAGTTCTAGTCTTTGACTGTCTTCTTTTAGGATGTGCCATTTTGTTTTATAAATTTAAAAAGTTTAAATTAATTAAGTGAATTTAGTTTTGAGGTCGGAATTGTTGGTTAGTCAATTTCGTCTTCCTCAGTGTCATCATAGCAAATGTGATTGAGCATGTCCTCATTGCAATCCTCTATAGCGTGTGTGCGCTGAAACGGAAGTGCAAGTTCTACGATTTCGTAGACGTCCCAAGAAGCGTCGTACGTTGTTGTGTTCTTGGAGATGAATTTAATGTCGTCGGCAGAAGAGTCGGATTCATCATCGTATCTTACTTTGATGGTTTCTTCTACATCAACGTCAAGGGCCAGGTCATCGAGACAGCGGTCGCATTCGACAATGACTGTGCCACGAATGTTGAACTTAAAGATAAAAGTTTCGCCTGCAGCTTCTCTTACGCTTAAGTCAAGGTGGATGTTTCCAGCTTTAATTTCTTCTTGTTCTAAGTGTTGAAAGAAGTCGTCATGAAGGTCGAACGAAAGGTTGGTGCCTTCACTTGTTACCTTCGTCAGGTTTATTTTTAATAAATCCATACATTTCATAGCGAGCGCAAAGTTACAATTTTTTTTTATTTTGACGAATTGTGACGCTTCATTTTTTGCAGATTACAGCTTTCTTCTGTACTTATTTTTCAAAAATAAACTTTTTATTTTGTAGAATAGTTCATTTATGGGAAGTGTAATTGGCAAAATCAATAGATATATAATATGAATGTGAATGCCAAAATGCTTGAATGTTTTCCTTAATGTCGCAATGGGATAAGTGATTAAGCACAGTTGCAGTAGGCCGTCCGAAAGGTACAGCCCCGCGCGTGTCGGATCAGGGGAAAGATAGCAGGGCACGCCCGGCGCCTCCCACGCGCCGCGCGCAATCTCTGAAGGGCTGGCGTCGGTATAGAGC
>JAFOWI010000256.1 GCA_017425985.1 Bacteroidaceae bacterium
ATAGCCACGCGCTCGATGACCTCCTGCACCTTCTCGCGGCGCTCCTTCTTGCTGGCGCCCATGTAGATGAGAGGCAGTTCCACGTTCTCCGACACGTTCAGTTCGTCAATGAGGTTGAAGCTCTGGAACACGAAGCCCAGTTTGCCCTTGCGGATGTCAGTGCGCTGGTCCTCGTCCATGGTGCTCACGTCGATGCCGTTGAGCAGGTAAGTACCCTGGGTGGGAGTGTCCAATAGGCCCAGGATGTTGAGTAGGGTGGACTTACCACAACCTGAAGGGCCCATGATGGCAACAAATTCGCCCTTCTTCACTTCCAGGTCCACATTCTGCAATGCCCAAGTTTGAATGTCTTCAGTTTCAAATACTTTCTTGATGTTTTTAAGAGTAATCATAATAGTTGTTTTATTAAAAGGTTATGAGGTTTTTAGGTTATGAGGTTTTTAGGTTATGAGGTTTTTAGGTTGTGAGGTTTTGAGGTTGTAAGGTTTTTAGGTTGTGAGAGCCATCCGGAGGAATCGCCCCAACGGGGCTGCGAGCACATAGCCCAGGGCAAGTTCCGCAGGAACGGCGCCCTGGGTTTGCTCGTTGTTGAAGGTGCGCCCCTGGAGGGGGCAAAAGCAGAAATGAAAAAGTTTTTACTATGTGTATTGGGCTTTTGCCCCTGTAGGGCGCACCATGCGGGATGGTCTCTACCCAGGGTGTCGGCTCACTTCGTTCGCCTTACCCTGGGCTATGAGCTTTTGGGCTTTCAGCCCGAACCATCCGGATGGTAGTTGTACTCTGTACAGTTTAGTAAACGAGTTGACTAGTAAACAAGTTTACAAGAGAGCCATCCGCATGGCAGTTGTACTCTGTACTCTGTTCTCTGTACTCTATCATCACTCTTTCTTCACCACCTCTGCTGGTTGAATCTTGCTCACCTTCCAAATCTTGTTGCTGATGGTGAGAAGGGTAATGGCGACGACGATGAGGATGGCGAGGATGAGGTAGAAGAAGAGCCAGGGGAGGTCTTGGCTGAGGCCCACATCTCCATCGACTACTTGTATCGTTGCTATGACGGCGCTGGAAATGACAATGACGATTACAGCGCTGATAGCGAGCAGGCGCAGGTAATATTTGCCGAAGAGCAGGATGATATCGCGAGTGTGTGCGCCGTGAATCTTGCGCAGTGCCACTTCCTTCTGACGCCCACGACTTTCAAGGGCAATGGCGGAATACACACTTGCTACGATGCAGAGGATACTCACGATGACAAGCATCAGGCAGAGCGAGCGCATCATTTCAATCATGCGCATGAGGTTAAACCACTCATCTGCGAGATTGTGAATCGGCAGGATATTGCGGTCGCCCGGACGTGCTTCGCGGTAGAGTTCGGTGATGTCGTCCTTCACCTTGTTGTACTTTCCCTCCTTGGGGAAGAGGATGTAGTGAGGATTCGGAGAGTGAGAATGCAGTTCCGAAAAGTTGCGCAAGTCGCGCCAGTCGATGTCTTCATCCACCATCCAGAAAGAAGGGCTAGAATTATAACGATGCCCCGGAAGGGTTGGAGCATAACCGATGAGCGTGTAGGAGCGTTGCTTGTAGAGCGGACGCACTTGTACATCACGACTGACGTCAAGGTTCCACTTCTTGCGCAGACGCTCTGCCTGCTCGGTGCGTACGTAGATAGCGCTGTAAAAAACGTGTACCGCGCTATCGGCAGGGAGATTGGGGGTAATCTCTACCTTCAAGAGGTCAATCAGATTTTCGCTGGTGGAGATGAAACTGTAACCGTAATCCTGGACTGTACCATCATTATTTTTAAAGGCCCAGGAATTGCGCACCAGTGTTCTGTCGAGTTGGTCGGGAGCTACTTCAGCTCTGCTGTAAATGCAATACCCCACGTGTTCTACGTCCCTGTTTTGCGCCAAACGATTGGGGAAGTCAGGAATGGCAATTTGAAAAGTGGGTTGGGGAATCATGATGGCCTGTTGGTAAGGCGTGCGGTCTTCGGAGATACCTCCGAATTCCTGTTTCTCTAAGATGCCAAACACATACATCATTCCGAGCACGGCAAAGGTAAGGAACATGCTCACGGTGAGTTGCGTGGTGAGCATAAAGCCTTGTCCCTTCGTCGTTGTGCGGTGGCTGCGCCCCACTCGCAACCCTACGGGAATGCGCAACTGGCGGTAAACGGCGGCAAAGGCTGCGATGAGGGCGAGCAAGAGGGTGCCAAGCGTAATCCACAGTTCAAGGTTCAGGATGAAGTCCACATCGACATTCAGTTGCTTCTGAAAGCGCTGCAGGATGGGGAGTGCATAATCTGCCAGAGAGTAGGTCAGCGCCACGGTTGCAAGCATGGTCAATGCGAAGACGATAACGACTTCCCAGGCAAGGAGCATGAAGAGGTGGCGCGTGCGAGCGCCCATCGTGCGGCGCAGTGCCATTTCGCGGGAGCGGAGGGAGAAGAGTTGCAATTCCATTTTCAGGAATCCCATCACCCCAATGATAAGCACGCTGGCGCCTAACGAAAGTACCACCCCGATAATGAGAATGATGAGGAAGAGTTCATCGTTGTCAATGTCCCGATGTTGTAGCAAGAAGGTGTATTCGGGAAAGGCGCTTTGCAGTTGTTCGCGCAAGTCCTCGCCCGTGTATCCCTCTGCCAATTCTGCGGTAAACCCGTTTCTGTTTTTAAAAGCAGTTTGGGGGTCGTTGCGAATAATCACTACGGTATTTGTGGCATGGGCATCCAGGCGGTCGGTCACCTTTATCACGTCGCGGATGGGGCGCTTCCCTGTGCCATCCCCCATTGCATATTCAAAACCGCGGGGGTCGGTGTCTTCTCCAAAGAGTTGGGCACTCAGGTCGTCGGTGATGAGGCAGTCGTTCTCCTCCAACTCGGGGATAGGTTCGCCCGTTATGGCAGAGCGATAACCGTAGTACATCCAGTAGCGCGGAGAGACATAGGTGTAAT
>JAFOWI010000257.1 GCA_017425985.1 Bacteroidaceae bacterium
CCTCAAACAGGCGCTCGACCTCACCGTAGAGAGTTGCGTAAACACCGTAGGCGTAAACCTCAACACCGCAAGTAAGCACCTGCTCACCTACATTTCGGGACTCGGACCTGCTCTGGCGCAAAACATTGTGGACTATCGCGCAGCGAACGGCGCTTTCCGCTCGCGCAAGGAGCTGCAGAGCGTGCCCCGACTGGGCGCTAAGGCCTACGAACAATGCGCCGGATTCTTGCGCATACCGGGTGCTGACAATCCGCTCGACAATACTGCCGTGCACCCCGAAAGCTACGCACTCGTAGAGCGCATGGCGAAGGACGCAGCGTGTAGCGTGGCTGACCTCATTGCCAGCACAGAGAAACGACAGCAGATTGACTTGCACAAATATTGCTCCGACACAGTAGGTATGCCCACGCTCACCGACATCATGCAGGAACTCAACAAACCCGGACGCGACCCGCGCGGCAGTCGCCAGGTGTTCAGTTTCGACGCATCGCTGCGCAGCCTGTCCGACCTTTCGGAAGGCATGATTGTGCCAGGCATCGTGTCGAACGTCACAAACTTCGGTTGTTTCGTTGACTTGGGCATCAAGACGAAGGGGCTTGTCCACGTGTCGCAATTGGCCGACAAATTTGTGCGTGACCCATCCGAAGTGGTGCAGTTGCAGCAACAGGTAATGGTGAAGGTCATCGAAATCGACGAAGCGCGCGGACGCGTAGCGTTGTCGATGAAAGGTGTGCCTCAAAACAAGTAACAACCATGCCTACCGCAGCCGACCTGAAATACATGCAGCGCGCACTCCAGGAAGCGCGCGCTGCTTTCGACGAAGACGAAATCCCGGTAGGGGCAGTCATCGTTTGTCGCGACCAAATCATTGCACGCGGCCACAACCTCACGGAAACGCTCCACGACGTCACAGCCCATGCCGAAATGCAAGCCATCACCGCTGCCGCCAACTCGCTCGGCGGAAAATACCTCAACGATTGCACGCTCTACGTCACGGTAGAGCCTTGCATTATGTGTGCCGGCGCAATCGGATGGTCGCAGTTGGGGCGCCTTGTGTACGGAGCCTCCGACCCCAAGCGAGGCTATTCCTACTTTGCCCCACAGGCGCTACACCCAAAGACGGCGGTCGAGAGCGGAGTGCTGGCTGAGGAATGCGGCGCACTGATGCAGGACTTCTTTAAGCGCAAGCGCAAAAAGTAAGCGCTCACCTCGCTGCATGCACCGCAAACATATCGACTCGCGCCACTCATATTATTATATATAGGCGAAACAAAACATCCCGAAGCTCAAACTTACGCACCACGCACCATGGCTCAGCACAACATACTGGGTACGTTAGGCGAAAAAGCCGCCTGTCGCTACCTCGCACAAAAAGGCTACACGCTACTCGACCGCAACTGGCGCCACGAACATCTGGAACTCGACATCGTTGCCGAGTTCTACGGCGAAATTATCTTTGTCGAAGTGAAAACGCGCTCCGACGAACATTTTGCGCCAGCGCTGAGTAGCATCGACGATGCCAAAATGGAAAACATCCGCAAAGCAGCAGGTGCCTACTTGCGCAAACATGGGCTTGACCAACCCGCACGCATCGATGCCATCGTCGTCATCGGCAGTGAACCGCCCTTCGAAATTCGCCACTACAAGGGAACTACAAGCGATTTCTGAAACACAAAAAAAGAAGCACCTACATTTTGTAAGTGCTTCTTCATTTTTAATAGTAGCGAGAGTGGGGCATGATCCCACGACCTCCGGATTATGAATCCGACGCTCTAACCAGCTGAGCTATCTCGCCATTCCGCATTCAAGGAAGTTTGTTTCCCGTTTGCGAGTGCAAAATTAGAAAGAATATTTCATTCCGACAAGTAATTTTGCATTTTTTTCAAAAAAATCTTATTCTGAGGTTTTATTTTTCCCAAACAAGCGCTGATATTCCTGCTCAAAGTTGGGCGTAAAGAAGCCTTTCCCCGTCAGCAGTTCGATTTCTTCGGGGGCAAAAAAACGGCCGCCGTCCAACTCGTCCGAGGGTTCGGGCGACTCGCTGACAACAGTCCTGAAGGCATAAACTAACTCCCTGTCGCGCACACTTTCGAAAATGTAACGGTCGAGGAGTTCGGGTTCGAATTGCGTGATGCCCAGTTCCTCTTGCGCCTCGCGCAGCAGGGCTTGCTCAATGGTTTCGCCAAAGTCAACGTGGCCGCCGACAGCCGTGTCCCACTTGTTGGGCTGGATGTCCTTCCAGGCGGGTCGGCGCTGCAGGAAGAGTTCGCCTTCAGCGTTGAACACGTGCAGATGGACCACGGGGTGCAAGCGGTGTGAGCCGTCGTGACACTCGCCCCTTGTGGCAGAACCGATTACGTTGCCTTCTTCATCGACGAGCGGAAGGCGTTCGGATTGATTGTCTGATTTAGTCATTATTAGGTTGTGAGGACTTAGGTTAAGCATTGTGAAAGGGTCTTCGGATTGAAGAACCTTTGTTTTAAGGCATCAGCAAGGAACTATCGCCGTAGCTCAGGAAGCGGAAATCGTGGTTGAGCGCATAGTCGTAAACCTTGTGCCAGTCGTCGCCTATGAGGGCTGAGACGAGAAGCAGGAGTGTGCTCTGCGGCTGGTGGAAGTTGGTAACAATGGCTTTGACGATGTTGTAGCGATAGCCGGGGGCAATGATGATTTGTGTGGCAGTGTGGAGCGTAGTGAGATGTTCGCGCTCCAGGTAGTTGAGAATTTCCTGCAAAGCCCCTTGGGGCGAGAGTTTTTCGCCTTCCTCCGCCGCATAATCGTAGGGCAACCATTGCGGAACGTGGAGTTCGTCGGGCGTAGCGTTGGGATTTTTCGACAACAGTACGCCTACGTAGTAAAGACTTTCGAGCGTACGCACCGAAGTGGTGCCTACAGCGATGCAGGCTGCGTCGTGAGCCAGCAGGCGTTCGATGGCGCTGCGCGAAACGGCTATCCACTCGGCATGCATTGCGTGGTCCTGAATCTGCTCACTCTTAACGGGCTTGAAAGTACCGGCACCTACGTGGAGCGTCACCTCGCAACGCTCAATTCCCTTTGAGGAAATAGCATCGAGCACGGCAGGCGTGAAGTGAAGTCCGGCGGTAGGTGCGGCTACGGAGCCTTTGATTTTGGAATAAACCGTTTGATACGTCGTGAGGTCGCTTTCCTCCGTAGAGCGGTTGAGGTAAGGCGGAATGGGCAGCTCGCCAATGGCGTCGAGCACTTCGGCAAACGTAACATGGTCGTCGCCCCAGTCGAAAGCCACCTCGAAACCGGTGCCGCTCTCGCCGATGCGCTCAGCTGTGAGCACTACCGATTTATCGCCCACAACGATTGTTCGCTCCAGGCGCCCTTCTTTCCACTTCTTAAGGTTGCCTATCAGGCAGGTCCACGTCACGCGGCGCGTCTGTGCAAAAGATTGTTGGTAGTCAAGCGGAGTGTGTGGCTCCAGGCAAAACACTTCAATCAACGCCCCCGTTTGTTTGTGAAAATGCAGGCGCGCTTGTATCACCTTCGTGTTGTTGAAAACCATCAACGCCCCTTCGGGAAGATGGTCGGGCAGATTTTTGAACACGTCCTCCGCAATCTCGCCGCCCTTGTAGAGCAGGAGTTTTGAGGAGTCGCGCTCTGCTTTGGGATACTTCGCAATGCGCTCGTCGGGCAATAGGTAGTTGTAATCCTTTATCTGAATTTGTTTTGTGGAAATCATGTGTTAGTGAACAAGTTTTTTAAAAAAACGTGTTAACAAAGAGGTGGGATGCAAATGCAGCGCAACATGTTTTGGGACATTGTCGGAGAGGCGGCGCTACACCTCGCAACACGTTGAAAGTAAACTTATGATTGCGGCAAATCTACTTCACGATGACCATCGTAGCGCCGTAGCCGTATTCCTTAAACGAGGCATCCTGGAAAATACACGTCTTGTACTTGCGACGCAGTTCCTGCTCGATGGATTTGCGGAGCACGCCGTCGCCCTTACCGTGGATGAACACGAGTTTCGAGCCCTTCTTCTTCAAATATTTCTGCATTTCCTCGTTAAAAACTTTGAGTTGGTAGTCCAGAATGTCTTTGGCGGACATGCCACTTTCGGTTTCAAGAATTTCGGATGCGTGGAGGTCAATTTCAACGATGCCGTTCTTCTGCGCATTGCGCGCAGGCTCGTTCTTAGGTCGCTCCTTCGCAGGATGAGGGAGCATGGCGTCGCGCAGCTCTTCGGCATTGACAAACATAGAGCGCACGGGAGCGTCCTCCTTCACGACATCGACAACGTAGGCAGGCGTTTCGAAGAAAATACTTTCGCCAAACGTGTGGAGTTTGTAGAACTTAGGACCGTCAATACGGATGCCCACGTTGAAGGGCTGCTTCATCAGGAATGATTTTTCGTCCTTCGTAGCGAAAGCCTGCAATGTAAGGCGCTCGAGTTCGGGCAAAGCCGAGCGTTCGAACGTTTCGAGCAGCAGTTTCGTGTTGGGCTGCACGCATCCGGCGTGGCGCAGACGCAAGGCATTGCCTTCCTGCTGCATGAGCGCAAAGGTAATGGCGTAGTTGCAATCGTTGATGATAAACATGTCGAACTCCGTGCGCGAAAGCTCAGTGATATTCACCGGTGTAAAGCCTAAAAACAGATTTACCTTGTCGCCACCGCGGCGTTCCAGAGGTTTCGGTTTGAAAGTCATGGGTTTCGACATATGGGCCTCCTCGTCCATAGCGGGTTGCTCCACTATAGCAACAGGTTTGGGCTGCTTCTTTGGCACGATGGGAATGTTATAATCATTCGTGTCAATCACCACGCACTCCGTGATGAGCATAGGAATTTCGAAGCCGTCGTTGTCCTCAACGAGCACTGTCTTATTATCTACAAACTGAGTGACGATACCCCCACCCACTTCGTTCAGAAATCTTACCTTGTCTCCAATTTGCATAAAATCAAATTTTCTTGTTGTTACATTGGTTGGCAAAAATAATCAATTTTCTAAAACCGAGACTTCAAAACACCCTAAAATCCGAGAAACTTTTGTCCTTGCGCGCGTGATTTATATAAAAAGGAGTTCCATGTCTTGACAAATTTATAACTTTGCATGATAATTCACAAGAACAAATTTATTGGACTAAAAAAACGTTTCACATGGATCAAGCACCCGTTTTCAAACGCCGCATTCCCATCCAGCTTCGCTTTAACGATGCCGACGGATTCGGACATATCAACAATAACTCCTACCTTGCCTACTACGATTTGGGTAAGGAGGACTACCTCATGAACATCATCGACTACGAATTTTATCGCCGCGACGTAGTGCCCGTGGTGGCAAATATCAATGCCGACTTCTACCACCCCATTTTTCATGGCGACAACATAGAGATGCAAACCCGCATTTCGCGCATCGGTTCGAAGAGCCTCACCTTCCATCAGCAGGCGGTGAATATCAAGACAGGCGTCGTTGTATGCGAATGCAAGACGGTAGTCGTATGCTTCTCGCTCAAAGCGCAAAGTCCTGTTGAGGTACCCGACTACATCCGCAAGACCGTGGAAGAATTCGAGGGCGACAACCTCAACAAGTAGTCAGCCGTCGCAACGCCACCCATCGTAGCCACCCCGACAACCATCGCCATGCAACAAATCATCTATACCCACACTCCCGCAACCGAAATCGATGCGCTCATCGCCCGCCTGAAGCCCAACAAGGTGTTTCTGCTCACGGACGAAACCACACACCGGCTCTGCAAACCGCGCCTTGACGAAAGTCCCGTGTTGCGCCAAGCCACTTCCATTGTCATCGGAGCCACCGACGAGCACAAAACGCTCGACTCCCTTGCCCACGTGTGGAAAACGCTCGGCGACGGCGGAGCTACGCGCCACTCGCTACTCATCTGCCTGGGTGGGGGCATGATTACCGACCTTGGCGGATTTGCGGCAGCCACCTTTAAGCGCGGCATTGCCTTTGTCAACGTGCCGACAACGCTCCTCGCAATGGTCGATGCAGCTGTCGGCGGAAAAACAGGCATCAACTTCAACGGTCTCAAAAACGAAATCGGAGCCTTCCGCGAAGCCGAAGCCGTCGTCATCGACACGCATTTCCTGCGCACGCTCGATGTGCAAAATCTCCGCTCGGGCTATGCCGAAATGCTCAAGCATGCCTTGCTGAGCAACGCAGCCATGTGGAGCGACCACCTCGCTACGGACCTTGACTCCCCCGACTACGACCGACTTCAGCGACTGGTGGAGCAGAGCGTCAGCGTAAAGCAAAGCATCGTAGCGCAGGACCCCACGGAGAAAGGACTGCGCAAGGCGCTCAACCTTGCTCACACCACCGCCCACGCACTCGAAAGCCTCGCACTGCTCGAAGGGCGCACGCTGCTCCACGGTTATGCCGTAGCATGGGGCATCGTGGGCGAACTCTATCTGAGTTGCCGCCAATTAGGCTTCCCCACGGAGCGCATGCGTCAGACGGTGCAGTTCGTTCACGAAACCTACGGACGCTTCCACTTCACGTGCGACCACTACGAACAGCTCTTCGCCTTCATGACCCACGACAAGAAAAACGTGGATGCCAACATCAACTTCACGCTCCTTGCCGACGTGGGCGACATACGCCTTGACCAACACACTACGAAAAGCGCCCTCTTCGAAATGTTCGACTTCATGCGCGAAGGAATGTAGTTAGTCAGTAAGAAATGAGAAAGGAGAAATGAAAATGAGACTGCGAAACTGATGAGCGTAAGCGAATAAACCATCCGGATGATTGGTTGTACTCTGTTCTCCGCACTCTAAATTAAGACCTTTAAACCTCACTAACTTAAAACCTTACGACCTCAAAACCTTAACCTCTCACCTTTCAACCTCAGCCAATGATTTATATTTGCCTCAACGCAGTAGCTGTCATCGTAGGCAGCCTCATCGGAGCCATTGCCAAGAAGGGCATTCGCGAAAAATACATCACCGTAATGAACACCGCCATGGGGCTTGCAGCCCTTGTGCTTGGAGCTAACGTAGCAATGGAAAACATGCGTAGCTCCAACTACCCCGTGCTCTTCATCGTGTGTCTCTCCATAGGTGGGCTTATCGGCACAGCACTACGCTTCGACCAACGCATGGAACGCGCCACCAGTCGCGCAGGCAAAAACTCCGACATTTCCCAGGGGCTTACGACAGCCATTCTCTTTTGCTGCGTAGGAACGCTCTCCATGATGGGCCCCGTGCTCAGCGCGCTCAAGGGCGACAACACCTATCTGCTCACCGCTGCTACGCTCAACCTCGTGACAATGATTGTCATCGCCTCGTCCTACGGCATCTGGATGGCGCTCGCAGCCGTCTTCGTATTTCTTTGGCAGAGCGCATTTTTCTTTATCGCAAAGATATCCGAAACTTTCATCTCCGACGAGCTGATTACCGAAACGTCCATCGTCGGCGGTGTGCTCATCGCAGCAGCCGGATTGGGCGTCATGGACATCAAGGACTGCAAAACCATCAACCTGCTGCCCGCTCTGCTGATGCCCATCATCTTCCTGTTTATCCGAAACTTATTTGCGTAAACACGCATTGCACCCCGACTTTTTCAAAACCTCTGAATATGAAAAAACTCCTCACCGCCTGCCTCCTTACAGCAGGCATGCTCCCCCTCGCAGCGCAGACGGCTGCAACATCTTTGCAACCCTATTTCGAAGCCCACCTTCAAGGAAAGGCGCTCCCCACAGTAGCCGACACGCCCATCGACAACGTCGAGGCAGCCACCGCCGAAGCATGGCAGGCATGGCGCAAAGCCAATGCCGGCGTTGAGCCTCTGGCAACCGCAGCACTCAGCGAAGCCCGCACATTGAAATACGAAATCCCGGCCGAGCTCGAAGCCGACGCAACGATGCCCTTCTACTACGGCACGAAGGGCGAACG
>JAFOWI010000258.1 GCA_017425985.1 Bacteroidaceae bacterium
AGCCGAAAAAATCTTTGTCCTATTTTACGGAATCTTTGTCCTTTTTCGGAAGTCGGTTTTTTTTGCTCAAAAATGGGCATTTTTTGCACTGAAATCCACCCGAAAATTCACAACATCGGACTTCGTGAAAACAACATCGGACTTAGTTTTAACAACCTCAAAGCTTGTTTTAACAACCTTTGAGGTTGTTTTTGCCCGTTTTGGGTCTAAAAAAGGGAGAAACCGCGTGGTTCCTCCCTTGTAGTACAAAGTTACAACAAAATTTGACGAAATCCAAATTTGTTAAAATCTGTTAATTTAACAGTCGTTAACAATTTTCTCTACCTTTTGCTATTTGAAATTATCAAAAACACTTGTTTCGCGCAGTGCCAATGTCGTTCCTGTTAATGGCTCAGAAGACGAGCGGTTTGAGGTGGTGGGCGATGTAGTGGCAGAAGGGCGAGATGTTGCGAGCGAAGGTGCGTGGCGTTCCGCTACGGTCGATGAAGCTGTGTACGCGGTAGTGGCAAATATAGATGCGCTTCTTTGCGCGCGACAGGGCTACGTAGAACTTCCGTGCGTCCTCCAGTCTCTCCTCGTTCGACGTGCTGCGGTAGAAGGGGTAGATGCTATCGACGACGCCCGTGATGATGACGTTGTCGAACTCCAGACCCTTGGCTTTGTGCACGGTCGAAACAAATAGTTTTTCGCCCCTTCGGCGCATGCACTCGCTCTCGCATAGGTCCGTTTCGCGATAGGACGTGAGGTCGAGGATGTGGCGTTCGAGCTGCTGCGCAAGCGTAGGCGTAGCGGAGGAATTGACCACATCGTGGGCGATGAAGTCGAGAATCAAGTCGAATTTAGGAATGTCGAGCTTCATCTCTGCGGCAGCGAAAGCCATTTCCGTAGCCAGTGAGGGCGACGGCTCGGCGTGAGCAATGGTGAGCGCCTGGAGGGTGTGGTAGTAGGCCACTACATAGCGCTGCGTGAGTCGCTGAGCGATGCGCTGCACCTCGGGTGCAGAGAGCAATTGGGCATGGCGCACGATGCGTTTTTGAGCCTCGGCATGGCAGCGAACGAGCAACTGGTAGGTGGCAAAGATGTCGTCGCTTGCGAGGTGGGAGTTTTCGCCGCTGAGCGATAGCTCTTCGAGCAGATTTTTAAGGCGGTAGCTGCGGAAGTGGGGAAACAGACGGCGTGCAAGCGCAAGCGTGTCGAACACTTCGGTGAAGTAGCGCTGCGCACCTTCGGCAGGGCGCAGAGGCAGGGAGTGAGCGATGGCGCAGCGTTCGAGGTTGTGCGCCAGAATGGTGTTGTCGAACCTCACGTTGTGGCCGCAGAGCACGCAGCCTTCAGCGTAAGCCACGAAGCTGCGAAGCCCCTCGCTGCGCTCCATCTTTGGGCGGACGGCATATTCCTCAACGAGCGGATTGACGATGTCGCCGAGCATGGGCGGAATGGGGCGGTCCGTGTGGAGCATCACCTCGAAATCAGAGCCTTCGACCTTTCTGCCCCCACGCACCTTGAAGGCCGCGAGCTGCACAATGTCGTCGGTGAAGACGTCCGTGCCCGTAGTCTCCGTGTCGTAAACGACAAACGTCTGTTGCTCCCAGGCTTTGCAGAATTGCGTGAGGTAGGTGTCGCCTTCGTAGCGCAGGAAGTCAGACGGAACAATGCCTTCGTTGAAGAGGCGCACCACCGATGCGCGGCTCATGGCATAAGTAGGTTCTACGCCCAACTGCCTGAAGATATGTGCCCATGCCAGGATGTTGTGCTCGTTGTGCATGATGCTGAAGTGGGCAGTGAGCGCCTTCATGTGGGGGTGCATGAACATGTCCTGCCCGGAGATTTTGAAGTGGGGCACATTCGTGAGCAGGGCGCTCATCTTGTCGGCATCGCTGTTGCTGGGCACGATGATGGCAGTGGTCTCGCCCTCGTGGCTCGTGAGGGTAGGGACGAGGTGCGTGGCGATATTTTCGAATTCGTCGTCGCTCGTCTCGGAGAGGCAGGAGCGGACGCAGTCGGACGTGTCGCCCGGCAGGGCATAGTCGGACGTAGGCAGCAGTGTGCGGTCAACGCCTAACTGCTTCTCTGCGAAGTCGTTGTAGAGGTCGAGCAGATGTCGCGGTGCGCGGTAGTTCTTGGAGAGTCGGTGGGTGGTGTTGGCGCATAGTTCCTTGAGGTGGTCGATGGTAGCCATCTTAGCCCCGATAAAGGAGAAGATGGCCTGCTGTTCGTCGCCGAGATACATGAGCGTGCTTTGCGGAGTTTGCGCTTCGTAGAGCAAGTCGATGATGGCAAGCTGCATCGGGCTGAGGTCCTGCACCTCGTCGATTTGTATCCACGGGAAGCGCGTGTGCTCATTGTCGCGCAGGTGTACGTAGGCGGCGATGAGGATGTCGTCGAAGTCCACCATGCAGTGTTGCTCCTTATATCGTTCGTAAGACAGCGCAAATTGCATGAGCAACATCAGACCTTGGTAGTGCGAAGCCACAGCCTCGGGCACCTCCTCCTGATGGTAGTAGATGTGGAGCACGCTTTGGCGCGAGTAGGGCAGGTTGAGGTGGCCGCAGAGTTGGCGCAGCTCCAGTTTGAAGGGGAGCGTGGCGATGTGGAGCATGAGTTCGTTGGCCACACCCTGGCGCAGCTGGCTCATGAAGTGGTGGTAGTTGGGCACATAGTGCACGCCCGGAAAGCCATCTACGCTACGCGTGCAGATGCCCTGCAGAATGTCGGTGGCGTCGTAGTCGTCGATGATGGCAGTGCGCATGCTGAGCACCCCCCGGTTGAAGAGCAGGTTGGAACAGTAGCGGTGGACATTGCCTACGAAGATGTCCTCCACATTGCGGCAGACCAACTGCTCGATGCGTGAGCGCATGCCGCGTGCCGCACGATTGGTGAACGTCAGGCAGAGCATCTGTTGAGGACTAAGTCCGCGCTCCAGGGCACGCACGATGCGGTGGGCAAGGATATGTGTCTTGCCGCAACCCGGAGGAGCCAGCACCAGGTGTTTGCCCTGCTCGATGTCGATGATACGCTGTTGTGTCGCGTCGCAAAATCTTTCCATGATTTCAGTGGTTTTTTGAAATTTGGTAGTAAAATTAAGGAATGTTTAACAATTCTCAATGTTATAAGAGTGGTATTTGTGAAGTTTTGTGTAATTTTACGCAATGTAATTAATTAAATACGACATAACGAAAATGAAACGAACTCTACTCCTGGCGAGTTTTGCGCTCGCGCTGACAACAAGCCTCTTTGCGCAGTCGCCCAAGGCTGCACTGCTCCCTATGCCCAACGAAGTGACGATTTTGGAGCATGAAAAACCTTTCCCCATTGCGAAAAACGGCATTTCGGTGTATGCCGCCGATGCTACATTAGGCTTTGCTGCGCAGACATTGGTTGACATCCTTACAGAGACCTTTGGCACTCAAGCCGTGATGGCCGACCGCGCAAAGGGAGCCGACGTTGTGTTGACGCTCGACGCTGCGCTTCAAGGCAAGGAGCACTATGCGCTCAGCGTGGGCCGTAAGGGCATCACGATAAAGGGTGCTACGCCTACGGCTGTGTTCTATGGTGTGCAGACATTGCACCAGGTGGTGATGGGCGATGAGCGCAGTACGCTCAACGGCGAGGTGGCAGCCCTCAATATCGACGATGCGCCCCGCTACGGCTTTCGTGCGCTGATGCTCGACCCCGCTCGCCATTTCCTGCCCTTGAACGATGTGAAGTTCTTCATCGACCAGATGGTGCGCTACAAGTATAATGTGCTCCAGCTCCACCTTACGGACGACCAGGGTTGGCGCATTGCTATTGAGAGCCAGCCTAAACTTGCGAGCAAGCAGCATTATACGAAGCAGCAGCTGCGCGAACTCGTGGACTACGCTGCTCAGCGTGGCGTGGAAGTCATTCCCGAAATCGATGTGCCGGGCCATACGGTGGCTATCCTCGCTGCTTATCCCGAACTCGCATGTCAGCACTTGCAAGGCTCGAAGATGGAGGTAGGTACTACGACGAATCGAATGCTCTGTGCGTCGCAGGCGCAAGTATATAGCATCATGGCCGACGTGGTGCGCGAGGTAGCCGAAACTTTCAAGTCGCCCTACTTCCACCTCGGCGGTGACGAGGCGGCTGTGCCCGAGAATTGGGCGAAGTGCGAAAAGTGTCAGGAACTGATGCAGCAGCACGGCTATACGAAGCCCACACAGTTGATGATTCCCTTCTTTGAAAACGTGCTCAAAAACGTGCGTAGAGCCGGTAAGAAGCCCATCCTGTGGTGTGAACTCAACAACATCTGGCCGCCGGCCGATGACTACCTCTTTCCCTACCCGAAGGACGTGACGCTCGTCACCTGGCGCAACGCTTTGACGCCGACATGTCTGGAACTCACAAAGAAAAACGGTCATCCCATCATCATGGCGCCCGGCGAACACGCTTATCTCGACTATCCGCAGTATAAAAACGATTTTCCCGAGTTCAACAACTGGGGTATGCCCATTACCACATTGGAAAAATGCTACGAACTCGACCCCGGCTACGGCATGGAAGCAGCAAGCGTTGACCACGTGATGGGCGTGATGGGCACACTTTGGGCGGAAGCCATCCCCGACGTAAATCGCGCCACATATATGGCTTATCCACGCGCTTTGGCGCTCGCTGAAGCCGGATGGACTAATATGGAGCACCGCAGTTGGGAGGATTTCAAGCAGCGCATGTTCCCCAACGTTTATCATCTGATGAAGCAGGGCGTTTCGGTGCGTGTGCCTTTCGAAGTTGTGAAACGATAGGTGCGGATAATAATAAATTTGTTTTATGACAGGACTACCCGAAGGCGCTTTCCTGCAAAATGGTAAGTACCGGATAGATAAGAAGTTGGACAACGGCGGATTTGGCATCACCTATTTGGGAACGCAAGTCGGCCTGGAGCGTCATGTCGCTATTAAAGAGTTCTTTATGAAGGACTTCTGCATGCGCGACAAGCAGACCAGCATGGTTTCTATCCCGAACGATGACTATAGAGAGTTTGCCGACCGATTCAGGTCGAAGTTCGTCAAGGAGGCCCGCACGATTGCCAAACTCAACCACCAGCACATCATTCGTGTGCACGACATCTTTGAGGAAAACGGCACGGCATATTACGTAATGGAGTTCCACAGTGGCGGTTCGTTGGCCGACCTGGTAGAGAAACGCGGTCGCCTGAGCGAGGACGTGGCTTTGCGCTACATCAGGCAGGTGGCTGATGCGTTGCGCTACATTCACGACCATCAGTTGAACCACCTGGACGTGAAACCCGCAAACGTGTTGCTCGATGAAAACCAGAATGCAGTGTTGATAGACTTCGGACTGACCAAGCACTACGACCAAACAGGAGCGCAGACCACGACTTCGCCTGTGGGGATGAGCCACGGCTACGCGCCCTTGGAGCAATACAGCATGGGTGGCGTAGGGCTGTTCTCGCCCGCCACGGATATCTACGCCTTGGGCGCAACTCTTTACAAATTGCTCACAGGCGAGGTGCCGCCCGAAGCCAATGAAGTCAACGAAGACGGACTTCCGCCCTTCCCGGGCTACGTTTCGAAGCAAACGGCACACGCTATAACCGAGGCAATGAATCCTAATCGCAAGAAGCGTCCACAGACGATTGACGATTTCCTGGCTTTGCTGGGTAATGGCGAACATAGATTGCAGAAACATATCGATTTGGCAGGAGGAGTGCGCGGATGCGCCACACACATTACGGACGATGGCGGCCGACAGCTGATTGTCAATGGAGTGAGTTTTAAGATGGTGCTCGTTGATGGAGGCGAATTTGTGATGGGAGGTACGGAAGAGCAAGCATGTCCCGACCCCGACGAAATGCCTCAGCACAAGGTGAAGCTAAGTGCTTTTTTCATGAGTGAAACGCTGGTGACGCAGGCGCTTTATAAGGCGGTGATGGGCGTAAATCCCTCGCACTTCAACACAAATCCGCTGCATCCGGTGGAAAGTGTGACCTGGCACGACTGCCAACGCTTTATCCAGACGCTCAATCAGATTACGGGATTCAAATTCCGCCTGCCCACCGAAGCCGAGTGGGAGTATGCCGCACGCGGAGGGCAACAGTCGCGCGGATGTCAGTTTGCCGGAAGCACAGAGGTGGACTCTGTGGCATGGTATGAGAAGAATTCAGAAATGACCACGCATCCTGTTATGACAAAGCAGCCCAACGAATTGGGAATCTACGACCTCAGTGGCAATGTGTGGGAGTGGTGTGCAGATTGGATGGGTGAGTATTTCCCTGAGAAGCAAACAAATCCTCGCGGTGTGGACGACGGCAGAGAGCGCGTGAGTCGCGGAGGCGCTTGGTTTAGCAGCGAGCGAACTTGTCGCGTGTCGAACAGAAATGCAAACGTTCCCGGCCACAAGAGCATGATGCTCGGCTTCAGAATCGTGCTTGAATAGCGGATTTTTGAGTAGATGGGCATCAGGATGCCCCGTTTATTTATTCTGACTCAATATTTATATATAAGGATATGAAAGTAATTCTCGTCAATGGCAGTCCGCATAAGAACGGCTGCACACATACTGCGCTCAACGAAATAGCCAAGGAACTCCATGCCAACGGTATTGAAACCGAAGAACTATGGTGTGGTACGAAACCCGTAATGGGCTGCATCGGTTGCGGACGTTGTAAGGACAGCAAGCAATGTTGGTATGCCGAGGACGGTGTGAACGAATTTTTGCGCAAGGTTCCTGAAGCCGATGCCTTCGTATTTGGCTCGCCCGTCCACTTTGCAGGTACGTCGGGCAGCATTAAACCCTTTATGGACCGCGCTTTCTGCTCAAAGCTCGACATGTATGCCGGCAAGCTCGGTGCTGCGATTGTGAGCTGCCGACGTGGTGGTGCTCAGGGTGCTTTCGAGGACCTCAACCGCTACTTCACGATTGCCAACATGCCCATCGTTAGCTCCAACTATTGGAATGAGGTACACGGCAACACACCCGAGGAAGTGGTGCGCGACGAAGAAGGCATGCAAACCATGCGTACGTTGGGCCGCAACATGGCTTGGTTGCTCAAGTGTGTAGCTGCTGCTAAGGAAGTCGGCATTCTTTTCCCCGAGCACGAAGCGAAAGTGCGAACAAACTTCATCCGGTAGCTTTTTATTAAGAGCAACATGAAAGCACCACCCTAGGCAATAGGACGCATGGACTTTTGCCCTATAAAGTAGCCTGTATTTACACCTATCGTCTTCATTCTAATTGCGAAATATTTTTACAAAACAAGGACTTTCTCCTTAGCGCAAAAACAGGCATTTTGGGGCACTCTGATTACAAAATAAAGAGTAAACTACTCGTACCTGTGGATAACTCCAAAAAGTGCGATTTGGATTTCGCTAAATTCTGTTGTATCTTTGTAGTACAAACGGGGAGGCCAAGCGGTCTCCCCTAATTTTTTGTCTAAAAAATGCAAAAACTAGGCGTATGGGTCAAAATACCACGTAATTTGACCCATACGCCAATCTTTTATTCATACGTATATAAATATGAGTGTTTGGATGTTTCTGTGGAGGGATGAACCATCATGTGCCTACAAAATTACGATATTATGTTGGAATAGCTAATAACTTAAGGAAATTCAGCTGCTTTCTCGTTGGAATGTTTCCGGATGAATTATCTGGATGTATGGGGCCGTTCTCCTTGTCGACCCGTGGTAATGTGAACCTACGAATGCGGCTAAACCTTTTAAATTTAGCAGGCTGCGACGGGCCGACATAAAGTGGCCCCTACAGCATCCGCGGTGTGCCATCACGTTTTGCAAGATTCCTACGTTACGTCATGACGGGCCGACACAGAGATCAGCCCCTACAGCCAAACGCTTTTTACCCTAAATATCTTCAAAAAAGCCCAAGGAACCGAATCTTCTGTCGGCACCTTGGGCAATTAAATTTATTATTTAAATGGGGGAGGCTTATTCCCAAGCTGCGCTATTCCAGCCCTTGTCCATTTCTTTTGTTGCAGACGTTCCAGGTTTATTAGGATTTACAGGAATATAATCACTGCTTGCTGCAAGCATTCCTTCTGTGTGCAGTTCAATCACACGAACTGCGGGAGATTCATAATTCTTCATTATTGTTTTTTATGTGTTTAAATCGTTAATTTTAGTTTCGCTCATCAAAGATTTGTTGGGTTTTGAGGTTCATTTCCTCGGACATCTTACAACCTCAAAACCTTATAACCTCAAAACCTTATAACCTTATAACCTAATATTAGTACACCACCTTCTTACCATTGACGATATAAAGCTGCCCCCTCTGAGGTGTCAACACTCGGCGGCCGCTGAGGTCGAAGATGTGTGTTTCCTTCTTAACGGCAGGTGTGAGGTCAAGAATGCCAGTTGTTTCGCCATTCTCAATGATTCTTACGCGCGAGAGTGCTGCGGGTTCTACTTCTACGGGCGAATCGTCGCGATTCGTAATCGTGAGGTAAAAGCGGAAGGGATTCAAGTAAGTGCCAGTGGCAAGAGGTTGCCAAGCTCCTTCTGTAGATATAGCGAGGCTGCCTTCCAAATCTTCCGCATTCTTGCGGCTATAGCTACCCGAGATTTCGAATGTTTGATATACAGAAGAGCAGTCGAGCGTATTTTCTTCCGCAGCATAGAGCACAGCGTCTGCTACCGAGATAGTCATCGCCTTAGCCGCTTCATTGCGCGCCTTAATCAAATAAGGATAGTTCGCCTTGAGTGTACCAGCCTTAATCTTCATCACCTCCATTGATAATTCATCAATCGTGCCATTATCATCGTTGTCATACGAATGCACCGCATTGATATATGCCACTTCATAATCATCAGCAAGGTTTGCATAAGGAATCTTGAAGGGTACATAGAGAGCA
>JAFOWI010000259.1 GCA_017425985.1 Bacteroidaceae bacterium
CAAGACGCCGTCAACGAACTCGTGGACTACGCCATTGCCCACGGTGTGAACTACTTCGACACATCGCCCGTTTACGTTCAGGGCTGGTCGGAAAAAGCCACGGGCAATGCGCTGAAGCGCCACCCACGCGAGTCGTTCTACGTTTCAACAAAACTCTCAAACTTCTCAAACTACACGCGCGAAAACTCCCTCGCCATGTACCATCAGTCCTTCAAGGACCTGCAAGTGGATTATATCGACTACTATCTGCTTCACTCCATTGGCGGAGGAGGCATGGATGCCTTCCGTCGCCGCTATGTCGATAACGGCATGCTCGATTTCCTCGTCGAAGAACGCAAGGCAGGACGCATTCGCCACCTGGGATGGTCGTTCCATGGTTCAAAGGAGGTGTTCGACGAAATGCTGGCGCTCCACGACAAGTATCACTGGGACTTTGTGCTGATACAGATGAACTATGTGGATTGGCACATTGCCAAGGGTAGCGGCATCGGGGCGCAGTATCTCTACACCGAACTCGAAAAGCGTGGCATCCCCGTGCAGATTATGGAACCCCTCCTTGGAGGTCGCCTTTCGAAGGTGCCCGACCACGTTGTGGGACTCCTGAAGCAGCGCGACCCCGAACGCAGTGTGGCTTCGTGGGCTTTCCGCTTTGCCGGAACTCCCAAGGGTGTGCTCACCGTGTTGAGCGGCATGACTTACAAGGAACATCTGGAGGACAATATTCGCTCCTATGCGCCATTGGTACCACTCACAGAGGAGGAAAACGAATTTCTTTTCAGCGCTGCAAAACTCATGGAGCAGTATCCCACCGTTCCGTGCAACTACTGTGCCTATTGCATGCCCTGCCCCTACGGCATCGACATTCCCTCAATTTTCATGCACTACAACAAGTGCGTAA
Source organism: Bacteroidaceae bacterium (assembly GCA_017425985.1). Taxonomy (GTDB): domain Bacteria; phylum Bacteroidota; class Bacteroidia; order Bacteroidales; family Bacteroidaceae; genus Alloprevotella. The sequence goes on from JAFOWI010000259.1 coordinate 899, forward strand.
ACGAGGGCAACGTGCCCGAAAGCCGCATGGACGCCAACTATCAGCAGGCGCGCCGCGCTTTCCTCGTGGGCTACGACCGCATGGTGGAGAAGTTGCGCCAGGCAGACCACTGCATCAACTGCGGAAAGTGCAACAAACATTGTCCGCAAAACATTAAGATTCCACGCGAGTTGCAGCGTATCGACAAGTTTGTTGAACAGCTGAAGCAGGACACGCTTTAAGTCGTAGCGTCGTCTCACACACACTTCACGCTGCATGCTCACTTATCAGAATTTCATCGTATGACCGAGTTGATAACCTTGTTGCACGAGGGCGGATATTCCTGCGTTGTTCGCAACGGCGAGGACGTCCGCACGTTTACAAAGCGCGGTGTAGCCGACTTGTTTGAGTTGCTCACGACAAAGCCCGACTTTCTGCAAGGCAGCAGCATTGCCGACAAAGTGATTGGTAAGGGCGCTGCGGCGTTGATGGTCAAAGGCAGTGTGCAGTGCGTATATGCCGACGTCATTAGTATGCCTGCGCTCGACTTGCTGCGCAGTGCCGACATCGATGTCAGCTATTCCGAAGTCGTGTCGCATATTATCAACCGTGCAGGCACCGGCATTTGCCCCGTAGAGCAGCGCTGCTTGCCGCTTGCCGAGGTGGACGACATGGTAACAACGATTCGCGAATTTATTGCTGCCATGCAATCATAGATTACTCATTTAAGGTTATGAGGTTATAAGGTTTTAAGGTTCACCATTCGGTTTACTCGCCTATACATTTATATTAACCCACTGGATAATCCTCAAAACCTTAAATCGTAGCGACCTCATAACCTTACAACCTCACAACCTTATAACCTCATAACCTCACTCCATATTATATTTATACACTCATGCTTAAAACTATTAAAGCCTTACCACTTACTTTTAGCAATATCCGCACCTATCTGCTGGCATCGCTCTTTGTGCTCAGCAACATTGTGCTACCTCAGTTGTGCCACCTCATACCGCAGGGCGGCATCATGTTCCAACCCATCTACGCATTCACGCTCATCGCAGCATGCCTCTTTGGTTGGCGTATAGCGTTGCTCACAGCCATTGTGAGTCCGCTTGCCAACTACTTGCTGTTTGCTATGCCCTCGGCTGCTATGTTGCCTGTCGTTTTGGTAAAGTCGGTTATCTTGGCGCTGTGCGTAAGCAAGGCTGCAGCTTGCCGTAGCGAATGGCGCATGCCACTGCTTGTACTCTCGATTGTAGGCACGCAAGTTGTGGGCTTCGCTGCCGAGTGGACAATTTTGGGCACATTGCCCTCATTCTTAATCAGCTTGCCAGGCGTAGTTCTCCAGATAGCACTCGCTCTTTGGGTGGCAATACGTCTTCGTTAAACAAAACTATAAATTACAGAAACTATGTTTGGTATAGGATTTCAGGAAATCATCATCATAGCCCTCGTAGTGTTGCTCTTCTTCGGAGGAAAGAAAATTCCCGAACTCATGAAGGGACTCGGAAAGGGCGTGCGTAGTTTTAAGGACGCCATGAACGGCAAGGATGCTGACGATGATGAAGCAAAAAACAAGCAGTAGCCGTGTCGGACAAACAAAACTTTTGGGAACATCTTGATGAATTGCGCTCAAGCATCATCAAGATGTTGATAGCCGTGGTGGGAGCAACCATCGCGGCTTTTTGCTTTAAGGCAGAGTTGTTCGATGTGCTGTTGGCGCCTTGCAACAGCGATTTCGTCACCTATCGCTTGCTCGAAAACATTGCGCAGAGCGTCACTTCGGGTACAACCTCCCCCTTAGCGCCCATCGAGGTGCAGCTCATCAACACCGAACTTGCCCACCAGTTTATGCTCCACATCAAGGCGGCATTTTCTGTCGGACTATTGGCAGCGTCGCCCTACATCGTATATTTACTCTTCCACTTCGTAGCGCCGGCGCTCTATGCCCGTGAGCGTAAGTACGCCGTAAGGCTCGTAGTCAGCGGATACGCAATGTTCGTAGTAGGACTGTTGCTCGCTTACTATCTGATATTCCCCCTTACGTTTCGCTTTCTTGG
>JAFOWI010000260.1 GCA_017425985.1 Bacteroidaceae bacterium
ACAGCTCACAAACAAGAACGGCTGGAGCTCATCAAACTGGTATTAATCCACACCCACCGGGCTACACCCGTAGCCCACATAAACACAAGGAGGACCTTCACACGAAGGCCCTCCTTTAGTATATTAACTATTAGAGTACAGTTGTTAGAGTACAGATAACAGAGTACAGAGTACAACTGCCGTCCGGATGGTGTAATAATTTTGTCGCACACAGAAATCACGGAGCTGTACGGAATAGCTGGTGCGATAATTATGTCTCACGCAAAGAGACGCTAAGGTTTTTAGGCTGCGTTCACGTACGATTTTTTTCTCACGCGGATTACACGAACTTTCGCGGAACACGCGTCGTAATACTCGCGTGCCCATCCGGATGGTGTAGGGGCGATCCCTGTTTCGGCCCGTGGTGATGCAACGATAATAATGTTGCGATACGTTTTTATCTGGATGTGCACGCAGATTGTGCGATGGACGAAACGGATTGAGACGATGGGCACATGAATTGTACGACGGGCCGACACGGTGATCGGCCCCTACACCGTCCGGATGGCAGCTGTACTCTGTACTCTGTACGTTGTACTCTAAATTAAATAATCATTACGCCGCCCACGGCGTACGGGCCGACATAAAGTGGCCCCTACACCATTCGGGATAATCTTCCACCACGCCTGCAAAAATCTTTGCGCGTCTTTGCGTCTTTGCGTGCGACCAAATTCACTGCGCAACCAAATTCCATGGTTTCCGCGTCTTTGCGTGAGACCGAAATCACTGCGCGAGCAGAGTGTGTGCGGAGGCTTTTGATGTTATCGCTTACTTTTTTTGGAAATAAACTTGTGGATTTCGTATAATTATTTATTTTTGCAATCTCTACTGATAATTAACACATAAAAACATAAAACTTATGGACGCTAATATTAAAATGAATCCCAACACCGTAGTTGCTTATTTGGGTAAGCCCTGTAAGGAATTTACGAAGGCCGACATCGTGCGCTTTATCGAAGAAAACGGCATTCGCATGGTTAACTTCATGTATCCCGCTGCCGATGGTCGCCTCAAGACACTCAACTTTGTCATCAACAATGCCGAATATCTCGACGCTATCCTCACTTGTGGCGAACGCGTTGACGGCAGTAGTCTCTTCCCCTTCATCGAAGCAGGCAGCAGCGACCTCTATGTGCTTCCTCGTTTCTGCACAGCGTTTGTTGATCCCTTCGCAGAACTTCCCACACTCGCCATGCTCTGCTCGTTCTTCAACAAGGATGGCGAACCCCTCGAAAGTTCGCCCGAACACACGCTCCGCAAGGCATGCAAGGCCTTCAACGACGTGACAGGCATGGAGTTCCAGGCTATGGGCGAATTGGAATACTACGTCATTGCCCCCGATGACGAAATGTTCCCCGCAACCGACCAAAAGGGGTATCACGAATCTGCACCCTATGCGAAGTTCAACGAATTCCGCACCCAGTGCATGGCCTACATCGCTCAGGCTGGCGGACAGATTAAATACGGTCACTCTGAAGTGGGCAACTTCACCATCGATGGCATGATTTATGAGCAAAACGAAATTGAGTTCCTCCCCGTCAATGCCAACGACGCTGCAGACCAACTCATGATTGCGAAGTGGATCATCCGCAACCTCGCGTATAAGTATGGTTACGACATCACCTTTGCGCCCAAGATTACTGCCGGTAAGGCAGGTTCGGGTCTCCACGTTCACATGCGCATCGTGAAGGACGGACAGAATCAGATGCTCGACGGCGGTGTGCTCTCCGCAACAGCACGCAAAGCGATTGCCGGCATGATGGAACTCGCGGCAGCCATCACTGCTTTCGGCAATACGAATCCCACGTCTTACTTCCGCCTCGTGCCTCATCAGGAAGCACCCACAAACGTATGTTGGGGCGACCGCAACCGCTCCGTGCTCGTGCGCGTTCCCCTCGGTTGGGCAGCAAAGAGCGACATGTGTCGCATAGCAAATCCCTTGGAACCCGTGAGCAACTACGACACGACACAGAAGCAAACCGTAGAAATGCGTTCACCCGACGGTTCGGCAGATATTTACCAACTCATCGCAGGACTTGCCGTAGCATGTCGCCACGGTTTCGAACTCGACAATGCGCTTGAAGTGGCAGAACGCACTTACGTGAATGTCAACATCCACCGCAAGGAAAACGAAGACAAACTCAAGAACCTCGCCCAACTCCCCGACAGTTGCGAAGCCTCTGCCGACTGCCTCGAAGCAGCGCGCGTCGTGTTTGAAAAGCACAACGTATTCAGTCCTGCCATGATTGACGGCATCATCTCGCGCCTCCGCAGTTATGCCGACCGCACCCTCCGTGCCGACATTGGCGACAATCAGGAAGAAATGCTGAAACTCGTTCATAAGTATTTCCACTGCGGATAGTGCTGACGCATGACTCGTTTTAATATAATTTATCCACATCGGTTTGCGATGTGGATTTTTTTTGCGCGGAGGTTTTTAGTTGGGGGCTGCGCGGCTTGGGGGGAGGTCTTTAAGGTCTCTAAGGTTTTTAAGGTCTCTAAGGACGGGGGGGCGCGGGTTTACAAATTTTAATTGATGGTAATAAAACGAAAACAGAGTACGGAGCGGGGCGTCGGTTGGGTGACGCTTAAAGCTCTGTACTCTGTTTTTTTGTATTTTTGTTCGTTACGCCGTTCCGGCGTTCGGGCCGACATGAAGTGGCCCCTACACCGTTCGGAATAATTGGGACGGTGGGCACGCCGTTTGGGTGACGGGCCGACACGGGGATCGGCCCCTACAGCATCCGGATGGCAGTTGTACTCTGTTCTCTGTACTCTAAAAAAGTACCTCTTATTCGTTACGCCGTTCCGGCGTGCGGGCCGACATGAAGTGGCCCCTACACCGTGCGGGGGTTATTGGGACGGTGGGCACGCGGTTTGGATGACGGGCCGACACGGGGATCGGCCCCTACAGCATCCGGATGGCAGCTGTACTCTGTACTCTGTTCTCTGTACTCTAAAAAAAGTACTCTTACAATTAAAGTCCCTTGCCGTGGCAGTTCTTGAACTTCTTACCGCTACCGCAGGGGCAGGGGTCGTTGCGGCCGGGGAGCTGGTCCTTCACGATGGGTTGGCGCTGCTGTTGTTCGCGTGTGTCGCGCGCTGCTGCTTCCTTCATGCCCTGGTCCTGGAGGTCGGTGCCTTCGTGCGAAGTGGTGTACTGCTGCTTGGGCGTTTCGGGTTCGGGAGCAGCTTCGCGCACTTCCTGGGGTGCCTGTACGGGGATTTGTGCACGCATGAGTGTGGCAACAGTGGCGTTGTTGATTTTATCGACCATAGCGTCGAAGAGTTTCACACTCTCGAGTTTGAAGATGAGGAGGGGGTCCTTCTGCTCATAACTTGCGTTGCGCACAGCATGTTTGAGTTCGTCGAGCGCACGGAGGTTTTCCTTCCAGGCATCGTCGATGTTGTGGAGCAGGATGGCCTTTTCAAAATCCTTTACAACTTCCTTGCTTTCTGTTTCGTAAGCTTTCTGAAGGTTCGTGCGGATGTTGTAAACCAGGCGTCCGTCGGTGATGGGGATAAGGATGTTTTCGTACGTATGTGCCTGCTGTTCGTACACCTGCTTGATGACGGGCATAGCGATTTCAGCAAGGCGGTCGGTGCGACGCTTGAAGCCTGCCATAGCAGCTTCGAATGCTTTTTCGTAAAGGTCGTCGCGCTTCATGTTGAAGTATTCCGACTCGGTGAAAGGTGCTTCCATCGCCATGATTTCGATGAACGAGTCGGAGCATGAAGCGTAGTCGGCGCTCTTTTCGATGAGGTTGATACAGCGGTCCCAAATCATGTTTGAAATGTCCATGCCGATGCGTTCACCCATGAGAGCGTGGCGGCGCTTTTCGTAGATGACGGTGCGCTGCTTGTTCATCACGTCGTCGTATTCGAGGAGGCGCTTACGGATACCGAAGTTGTTTTCTTCCACCTTCTTCTGCGCGCGCTCAATACTCTTGTTTACGATGGGCGCTTCGATGAGTTCGCCTTCCTTGAAGCCCAACTTGTCCATCACGGCAGAAATCTTTTCACCACCGTTGAGGCGCATCAGCTGGTCTTCGAGCGACACGAAGAATACGGATGAGCCGGGGTCGCCCTGTCGGCCTGCACGTCCGCGGAGCTGGCGGTCAACGCGGCGGCTTTCATGGCGCTCCGTACCGATGATGGCAAGTCCGCCGGCAGCCTTTACTTCGTCGGAGAGCTTGATGTCCGTACCACGACCCGCCATGTTCGTAGCGATGGTAACGGCACCCTTGCCGTCGGTGCTGCGACCTGCGTTTTTCACGATGTCGGCTTCGGCCTGATGGAGCTTTGCGTTGAGCACCTGGTGGGGAATGTTGCGCATGCGGAGCATACGGCTGAGGAGTTCGGAGATTTCAACGCTTGTCGTACCTACGAGTGTTGGGCGACCGGCTTCGCGCTCCTTGATGATTTCCTCGATTACGGCAGCGTATTTTTCGCGGTTCGTTTTGTAAACGCGGTCGTTCTGGTCGTTGCGGTTGTGTGCTGGACCGTTGAGGTCGCGCCACTGCATGTTCGTGGGGATTTCGACAACGTCGAGTTTGTATATGTTCCAGAGTTCGCCCGCTTCGGTGCTTGCCGTACCCGTCATACCCGAAATCTTGTGGTACATGCGGAAGTAGTTTTGCAGCGTGATGGTAGCGAAGGTCTGCGTTGCGGCTTCGACTTTCACGTGTTCCTTGGCTTCGACAGCCTGGTGGAGACCGTCGCTCCAGCGGCGTCCTTCCATGATACGCCCTGTTTGTTCATCGACAATCTTAACTTGTCCGTCCATCACCACGTAGTCCACGTTGAGGTCAAACATAGAGTAAGCCTTGAGCAACTGCTGGATGGTGTGGATACGTTCGCTCTTCACGGCATAGTCGGCATAGAGGGCGTCTTCGCGTTCGATGCGTTCGGCATCGGGGAGTCCCATGGCCTTGAGTGCGGAGATTTCGGTCGTGATGTCGGGGAGCACGAAGAGTGTGTCGTCGCCCACCTGCTCAGCGAGCCATGCCGTACCCTTGTCGGTGAGGTCGCACGAGTGCATCTTTTCGTCGGTGACGAAGTAGAGGGGAGCAACGGCCTCGGGCATGCGCTTGTTGTTGTTCTCCATGTAGATTTCTTCCGTCTTAATCATGCCCGTCTTGATACCTTGTTCGGAGAGGTACTTGATGAGGGGCTTGTTCTTAGGAAGTGCCTTGTGTGAGCGGAAGAGTTGGAGGAAACCCTGTTCCATCTGCTCCTTGTTGCCTGTTTCGATGAGTTTCTTGGCTTCGGTGAGCAGAGAAGTTGCCAGTTGTCGCTGTACGCCAACGAGTTTTTCAACGAGGGGCTGATATTGTTCG
>JAFOWI010000261.1 GCA_017425985.1 Bacteroidaceae bacterium
CGGAGTTTTCGCTATTCATATTGTACACCTGTCGCCCAAAGGTCTTGCGGAGCGAGTGGCAAGAAAAGTTCTTCACTTTTAAGCGATATTTCTTCTTAATCTCTTTCAAGATTACATTAATTCGCTGAACCATTGAACTCACAAAAGCATTAGAGTGTTAAAAAGAAAAACTCTCGTAAGTTATTACTTACAAGAGTTTACTTGGTGCTCGAAGCGGGACTCGAACCCGCACAGGCGTTTCTGCCCAAGGGATTTTAAGTCCCTCGTGTCTACCATTCCACCATTCGAGCAAACCATAGACTAAAAAATAAGCAGAGCAAACATTTTCTGTTGCTCTGCTTGGATAATTTGAGCGGAAAACGAGACTCGAACTCGCGACCCCAACCTTGGCAAGGTTGTGCTCTACCAACTGAGCTATTTCCGCAATCTGTGGAAATCTCCTTTTCAGTAAGTTTCCTTTTGCTGAGTGAAGAGGAGGAGACTCGAACTCCCACGTCGCAATTGACACTACCCCCTCAAAGTAGCGCGTCTACCAATTCCGCCACCTCTCCGTCTTAGCGAGTGCAAAGTTAGGATAAACTTTTCATACAGCAAAGATTCTCACAAGAAAATCAGCATAATTCATAATTTATTGACAAAAATCATCACTCAGAAAGAGAATTTGCTATGATTACAATCAAAACAAAGAGCGTAATCGCTACGTACAACCAATCTTTCTGCTTCGTAAAATCAACGAGCGAAAGCACCACGCGCATTACGGGGGTCAGAATCAGCGCAACGACCCCTAACTGAATAAAACTTTCAGAATTAGCCGCCAACACACCGCTCAAAATGCCGTCCAGAGTGGTGGTTGCCGGATTTTGCTGCGCTGCATAAGAGAAAGAAGCATACTTCTCCATATCCAAAGCTTCGCCTCCATGCTGCAGCAAGTAGAGCGTTCCACCGATAAGCGTCGTCAATCCCGCAATCGTCACGCCCCAACGCAGTGTGCGGCTTATTAAGATTTGCATATACTATATATTAATATTGAGTAAGAAACTATTTTGAACGCATCCGCACCCCGTCGGTCAGAAATTGCCGTTTATGCCCTGCCAAATCATATTGAACGCCACAAGCAACACCACAAAACTAAAAACACGCCTCAGCAAACGCACGTCGAGCCGCTTGAGCAACCTCGCACCGGTCAAAGCCCCAGCCAACACTCCTATCATCACGGGGAATGCAATGCCCGGATCAATATTGCCGCGCTGAAGATAAACTACAGCTGATGCGCACGCCGTGACACCCATCATAAAATTAGACGTCGTGGTGCTCACCTTGAAGGGAACCTTCATCATGTTGTCCATCGCAATGACTTTGAGCACACCGCTGCCAATGCCTAAAATTCCCGACAGCGCACCCGCAATCGTCATCACGCCAAAGCCACCTGCCACGTTGCGCAGCTCGTAATGCTTAAAGCTACCGTCTTTCTGCGGCCACGTACCAAAGAGTTTCAGGCGGCGAGCAGCCTCCGAACCCTTTACGCCGTCGTGATTCTGCTTCTTCGTGAGTTGCATCACGGCGGTAAGAATCAGCGTGCAGCCAAAAATCACAGCTATCACGTTGCTATCAAGATAATAAGCTACGAGCGCACCGACGACAGCGCCAATTACCGTAGCCACCTCAAGGAACATCCCCAGACGAATGTTCGTAATGCCCTCCTTCACGTAGGCACTGCCCGAACCCGAGCTGGTAGCGATGGATGCCACCAACGCTGCACCAACGGCATAGTGGAAGTCAATACCCAAAGCCATTGTAAGCAGAGGTATAATCACTACTCCCCCACCCAACCCCGTGAGCGAACCCAACAAGCCTGCGCAATAGGCTCCAACGATGAGAATCAGCGTAAAAACAATTACTGTCATGCTTCGTTATTCAGAAAATTGGGGTCGTCGAGCAACGATTGCTGTGTCGCCCCCAGCAGATTAAATGATTTTCGATGTTCGGGCGTAATGCCATGCAAGCGAATGCCGTCGCGATGTGCCTTCGTTGGATAACCGGCATTGCGGTCCCAACCATAATGCGGATACTGCTCGTGCAGACGTTCCATATAGTCATCGCGATATGTCTTTGCCAAAATACTGGCTGCGGCTATCGACAAATATTTGCCGTCGCCCTTCACAATCGTTGTGTGGGGCACATCCTTATAAGGCTTGAAGCGATTGCCATCTACGATGACGTACTCCGGACGCAGTTTCAACTGATCCAAAGCCCGGTGCATGGCAAGAATAGATGCGTTCAGGATGTTGATTTCGTCGATTTCAGCAGCCGTCACTACGCCTACCGCCCACGCCAAGGCATCATGCTCAATCTGTTCGCGCAGCTTGCGGCGCTTAGCTGCCGTGAGCTGCTTCGAATCGTTGAGCAACTCATTCTGATAACCCTCGGGGAGAATAACTGCTGCGGCATACACACTCCCTGCCAGACATCCGCGCCCTGCCTCGTCGCAACCGGCTTCAATCAATCCGTCTTTGTTAAAAATAGTTTCGAGCATAAATTTCCAACTTCTGTACGCTTAAACTAAAACATCTTTCTCACCCTGTCGAGCGCGGCGACAAAAGCATCGACCTCAGCCTTCGTATTGTAGAGCGCAAACGAAGCGCGCGCCATGCTCTCCACTCCATATCGTTGCATCAAGGGCTGCGCACAATGATGGCCCGTACGGATAGCGATCCCTAAGCGATCAAGCAATGTACCCAAGTCAAGCGGATGGATATCAGCAATATTAAACGCTACGACGGCATCTTTTTCGGCGGATTCACCGAAGAATTTAATGCCCGGCAAGCTGCGCAACTGCTCCATGGCATAAGCCGTAAGTTCACGCTCATGCGCTGAAATCACGTCCATCCCGAGTACCGAAACATAATCGAGCGCCGTAGCGAGCGCATGGGTTCCTACATAATTGGGCGTACCTGCTTCGAACTTGAAGGGGAGGCGTTCGTAGGTAGTATGCTCGAACGTGACACGCGCTATCATCTCGCCACCACCATGATAAGGAGGCATGCTGTCGAGCAACGACTCCTTGCCATAAAGCACGCCGATACCCGTAGGTCCATACACCTTATGTCCGCTGAAGGCAAAGAAGTCGCAGTCCATGTCCTGCACATCGACAGCAAAATGCGGTGTACTCTGTGCGCCATCCACCAAAATCTTCGCACCATGGGCATGAGCAATTTCAGCCAGACGCTTCACAGGATTTATCGTGCCGAGCACATTGCTCACATGCGCCACGCTCACCAACTTTGTGCGCTGCGTAAAGAGCGCCTCGTAGCCATCCATGTCAAGATTGCCCGCATCGTCGATGGGAATCACCTTCAGCACAATACCCTTGCGGTCGCGCAAGAGTTGCCAAGGCACAATGTTGGAGTGGTGCTCCATCGTGCTCACGATGACCTCGTCGCCCTCCGACAAGAAGGCCTCGCCAAAGCTTGACGCCACGAGATTGATGCCCTCTGTTGTGCCGCGCGTAAAGATAATTTCCGCCGCCGAGCGTGCATTAATAAAACTGCGCACTCGCTCGCGCGCTGCTTCATGCAGGTCTGTTGCGCGCTGCGAAAGGAAGTGCACACCGCGATGCACATTGGCATTCAGCGTGTTGTACATCTCGCTAATGGCATTCGTCACGCAGAGCGGTTTCTGCGTCGTTGCCGCATTGTCGAGATAAACCAGGGGCTTGTTGTAAATCGTGCGCTGAAGTATGGGGAAGTCCTTGCGTATTTCGTCTAAATGATACATTGCCGTATATAAATTCAAAGTTAGCGACTCGCATCGCTAACTTTTTTGTAGATAATCAAAACTTATTTTTTCACCCTCGCAACATTACTGACACATCTTGCAGCCGGCACACTTGCTCAGCTCGCCACGAAAACGCAGTTCCACGAGGTGCGCAAGGCGGTCGCGCAGATGTTCGAGTTCGACGCGCTGCAACACCTCATTCACAAAGGCATGTTGCAGGAGCAAGCGTGCTTCGGTTTCGGGAATACCGCGCTGTCGCATGTAAAAAAGGGCGGTTTCATCGAGTTTTCCGACCGTCGAACCGTGGTTACACTTCACGTCGTCGGCATAAATCTCAAGCATGGGTTGAGCATAGGCACGCGCCGTGGGCGTGACGCAAAGATTGGCATTCGTTTGTTGCGACGTCGTGTGCTGCGCACCTTCTCTGACAAGCACCTTTCCGGCGAAAGCGCCCTCGCTCTCATCGTCGAGCACATACTTGTAGAGCATTTCGCTATTGCAGTTTTCAGCCACGTGCTCCACGACGATGTTGTAATCCACCAACTCACGGTCGCCGGCAATCACAGCTGCTGCCGTAAAGTGGTCGGCATGCTGACCAAGGAGCTGCACGTTGACGTGGTTGTGCGAGTGTCCGGCATGGAGCGTCACGCCATTCATCGCCACGCGGCTCTCCGCCTGCTGCTGCACGTAGTAGAGCGCCAGTTTGTTCACGTTGTCCGCATTTTCCTCAATGGTATAGAAGTCCACCTTTGCCTGACGACCGATGAAAGCCTCGGTCACCTGCGTTGTGAGGTAAGCACTCTTTCCTGCCACGTGGTCGCAGAGCAGGAACTGCACTTCAGCCCCTTCTTCCACCACGATGAGCAAGCGGCGGTTGGACATCATCGCCATTGCCGCATCGCAAACGTTGACAAGCTGAATGGGGTGCTTCACCTTCGTGTGGGCGGCAACGTGGACAACAATGCCATCCTGCGCCAGCATCGTGTTGAGCGCAGCTACGGTGTCGGCATCGTTCACCGCTTTGTTGTAATATTCCTGAAGCAACGCCCCCGCCTCGCGCATGGCGCAGATTGTCACGCCCTCCGTGGGCTGATTGGGTGCGCAATGGAGCATGGGCGTGTCGTTCACCACGAAATAAAGTTGCGTACTCAGGTTGGGCACATTGCAACGGTATGTCGCATAAGGGTCGATCGCAGGGAGCGTGCGCAAGAGGTTCACTCCGTAGTCGGGCGCAAAGGCTTCCTGCACGTTGAAGTAGCGATAGCGTTCATTGCGGCGCGTGGGCAACTTTTTCTGTGCGAGGAGTTGCGCTGCCTTCGAGCGCTGCGCGTTCATCGTAGGACAACTGTTTTGCTCCAACAGCGCACGCTGCTCTTCGTAAAGCTGAATGTATTGCTGAGAACTCGACATGGTTTCTACGTTAAGCATTGTTTACCTCTTCCTTAATCCAGTCGAAACCGCGCTCCTCAATTTCGTAGCCCAAAGCCGCAGTGCCTTCCTTCACGATGCGTCCATCGACCAATACGTGCACAAAGTCGGGCTTCAGATAGTCGAGCATTTTCTGATAGTGCGTGATGACCATAGCGCTGGTCTTTTCCGTGCGCAGCATGTTGAAGCCATCCGCCACAATGCGCAAGGCATCGACGTCGAGCCCTGAGTCCGTTTCGTCGAGGATAGAGAAAAGCGGCTCCAACACCGCCATTTGGAAAATCTCATTGCGCTTGCGCTCGCCGCCTGAGAAACCTTCGTTCACACCGCGACTCATGAAGTGGGCATCCAGCCCCACGAGTTTGCGTTTCTCCTTGAGCATCTTCAAAAATTCAGCGGCAGGAATCTGGTCCTGACCGAAGTAAGCACGCTTGGCATTAATGGCGGCACGCATAAAGTTGGTCATCGAAACGCCGGGTATCTCCGTCGGCGCCTGAAACGACATGAAGATACCCTCGTGTGCACGGTCTTCGGGCGAAAGTTCGAGCAAGTTTTTGCCATTGAACGTGATGCTGCCCTCCGTCACTTCGTACTTCGGATTACCTACCAGGACGTGGCTCAGCGTACTTTTTCCCGAGCCGTTAGGTCCCATGAGCACATGGACTTCGCCGTCGCCAATACAGAGATTCACCCCTTTGAGGATTTCTTTTCCCTCAACGCGGGCATGGAGATTTTTTATTTCAAGCATAAGATTTTGTTATTTCAAGTTTCAGTCAAGCCAAAATTCGCCAGCAAACGCAGCCGCTTCGTGAATACGCGCGATGCGCTTACGCGAATGAGTGGGCAAAAATACTTATTTTTTTTAAGCTGGGTGGATTTCGATTCATAAAAAGAGTAAACACGCCCCTAAAATCAGCCACAACCCACAAACATTGCAACCAATCGGACGCAAAAATGCGTACAAACGACTTCGCTACGCCCCACGACGCACAAAAAAAACGGCCCTCCCTCATCGACAAAAACAGCCCCCGTATCCTTACCACAAAAATCCGTTTTTCAGCACCATTTTTGGTAAAAATTTGTTACAAATTCAGAGGTTCGTTTTTGGTAAAAAATTGTTACAAATCAAATCCGAGCGATTTTGGCAAATCCGACAATGAAAGATTTATGAATTTTTAACATAATCACTGTTTAATACTAAAAAGTGTTAACAAGATTTGAGGTTTTTAAAGCCAATTTTGGCGAAATTTTCACAACATCGGACTTTATTTTAACAACATCGGACCTTGTTTTAACAACATCGGAGGTAGTTTTAACAACATCCGACCTTGTTTTTGCTATTTTTAAGGCCAAAAAAAGGGGAAACCACATGGTCTCCCCTATCGCAATACAAATATACAACATTTTTCAGAAAAATCCAAATGGTAAAAATTTGTGACAAACTTTACACGAATTAAGATTTTGGGCCTAAAAACGTACACGGTGTAAAGTCAGAGGGTGATTTTCGGACATTTTTTGAAGAGCGATTTTTCGCAAAAATAGGGCATTTTCAGCTCAAAAATGGCGCAATTTTCACGCACTTTCCAACGCCTTCGCCGCACCCGAATTTTCCTCATTTTTTGCCCCGAACACCCTCCTCAATGAAGCATTTTTCCAAACCCGACCTACCCCACTCGACATCCTATCTCAACCACCCTCAACGCGACACCACGAAAAAAAGCGTTGCAGCCTGCATCGCCAAGCAACAACCATTTTTCCACACATCACGCCCACCTCGTAGCAACACGCTTCAGCCTTAATGCTCAACCAAATAGCCAGCCGACCACCACCTGCCTGAAAAATTTTCGGAGCACCATTGCCCGCACTACCGCGGCAATTTATTTCTCAACGACGCAGAAAGTTTTTGCTTTATATAATGTGTAGGATATTTTTTTTTTCTACTTTTGCGCCAAAATAACCTAAATCATGCAAAAAAATCTTGTTATCGTAGAGTCGCCCGCTAAAGCTAAGACCATAGAAAAGTTTTTGGGCTCCGACTATAAAGTACTCTCAAGTTTCGGCCACATCCGCGACTTGAAGAAAAAGGATTTCGGCGTAAATCTTGAAACATTTGCTCCGGAATACGAAATATCCAACGACAAGCAGCAGGTTGTGAACGATTTGCGCAAAGCCGCCAAGGAAGCAGCGTGCGTGTGGCTCGCATCCGATGAGGACCGCGAGGGAGAAGCCATCTCCTGGCACCTTGCCGAAGTGCTCAACATCGACCCCTTGAAGGCCAACCGCATCGTATTTCACGAAATCACGAAGACAGCCATCACCGAAGCCATCGCCAACCCGCGCCACATCAACATCAACCTCGTAGATGCTCAGCAGGCGCGCCGCGTGCTCGACCGCTTGGTAGGTTTCAAGCTCTCGCCCGTGCTTTGGCGCAGAGTGCGCCCCAGCCTTTCGGCAGGTCGCGTGCAGAGTGTTGCCGTGCGCCTCATCGTTGAGCGCGAACGCGAAATCAAGGAATTCACCCCCGAAGCCAGCTTCCGCGTCAACGCCCTCTTCAGCCTTACGCAAGCCGACGGCAGCATCACGCAGTTTAAAGCCGAATACGCACAGCGCTTTGCCACTCGTCAGGAAGCGGAAGCCTTCCTCGAATCGTGCAAGGACGCCAACTTCCGCATAGCACAAATCACAAAGCGCCCCATCAAGCGCATGCCTGCGCCGCCCTTCACCACTTCGACGCTCCAGCAGGAAGCGGCACGCAAGCTGGGTTTCCCCGTAGCGCTCACCATGCGCATTGCGCAGGCGCTCTATGAAAGCGGACACATCACGTACATGCGTACCGACTCGATGAACCTCTCTCAGTTGTGCCTCAACAGCAGCAAGCAGGTCATCGTAGAACAGATGGGCAAGGAATACCACAAACTACGCACCTACCACACAAAGACAAAGGGTGCGCAGGAAGCCCACGAAGCCATCCGCCCCACATACATGGACAAAGCATCCATCAGCGGCACAGCTCAGGAACGCCGACTCTACGAACTCATCTGGAAACGCACTGTAGCCTGCCAAATGGCTGATGCACAGCTGGAAAAGACTACGGTCAACATCGACATCACAGATGCTGCCGGCAAGGCCTTCGGCGCAGGATTCGTAGCGGTGGGCGAAGTCGTGACGTTCGACGGTTTCCTCAAAGTTTACAGCGAAAGCAACGACTCCGACACCGAACAACCCACCGGCGAAGGTACCCTCCTCCCCACAATGTGCGAGGGCGACGCGCTCAAGCAGGAAGAAATCACCGCCACCGAGCGCTTTACGCAAGCCCCCCCACGCTATACGGAAGCGTCGCTCGTACATAAGCTCGAAGAACTGGGCATCGGACGCCCCTCAACCTACGCTCCCACCATCTCGACCATTCAGCAACGCGAGTATGTAGCCAAGGGCGAAAACGATGGCGGCAAGCGCGAATACGAAGTCATCACCCTGAAAAAGGGCAAGCTCAAGACTTCGAAGAAAGCCGAGAAAATCGGCTCTGAAAAGGGAAAGCTCGTCCCCACAGACATCGGTACGATTGTCAACGACTTCCTGTTCCAGAACTTCCCCAACATCATGGACTACAACTTCACAGCCCAGGTGGAACAAGAGTTCGACGCCGTGGCCGAAGGTAAGAAGAACTGGCAAAACCTCATCAAGGGATTCTACGCAGACTTCGACCCGCAGGTGGAACAAGTGTTGCAGGAACGCTCGGAAAAGAAGGTCGGCGAACGCCTCCTTGGCACCGACCCCGCGACGGGCAAACCCGTGATGGTAAAGATTGGTCGCTTCGGACCGATGGTGCAGGTAGGCACTACGGGCGAAACAGAAAAACCCATATTTGCATCACTCGGCAAGAATCACAGCATCACCACCATCACGCTCGAAGAGGCACTCGAACTCTTCAAGCTTCCCCGCACACTGGGCGACTTTGAAGAAACAAGCGTCGTCATCAACACCGGACGCTTCGGCCCCTACATTCTGCACAACAAGAAGTTCGTGTCGCTCCCCAAAGGCGAAGACCCCATGCAAATCACCCTTGAACGCGCCATCGAACTGATTGAAGAAAAGCGCAACGCCGAACAGAAAGCGCGCCTCAAGACCTTCGAAGAAGACCCCGATATGGAAATTCGCGACGGCAGATTTGGTCCCTACGTAGCCTACAAGGGCACGAACTACCGCCTCTCAAA
>JAFOWI010000262.1 GCA_017425985.1 Bacteroidaceae bacterium
ATTCATAGAAATGGTCCAACCAGTACCAGCGGGTACGTTAGTCAAACCATTTATATCTTGGATGCTAATAGTCGCTTGTTCACCATCACCAGTGATGTCCTTTCCTGGAAAATCTATGAGAGAAAACTCCATTCCAGTGCCTTTATCGCAATAGAGTGGTTTACCAGCAGCTTTGGTGTCCGCATTGATATACTTCTTATCAGAACGGGCAATAGTTATCTTCCCATCTGATTCAGTAATAGTCCAATCACTGGGAGTATCTTTAATCTCAGGATTCCAATGCCCGTCAGTACCTGGGGCAATATGGTAAACATATTTTCCATTGATGTTTTTGAGTTTCCAAGTTCCAGTAGTTGAACCATTCTCAAAATAAATGATGCGAGGATTGGCATTCAAACTAATGTTGTTTGTGTTGCGTTCCCCATCCTTAATCCCCAACGTTTGAATGTCGAGATACAACTCTGAAGTGACCTCCTTCAGAGCATACATCTTACCCGGAGTAGGATTAAACTCCGCCCAACACTGCAAGCAGCAACAAAATGCTAACAAGAGCGATAGAATAAATGATTTTTTCATAATAAAATGTTAAATAAATAATTAATTTGCTAACAATGAGATGTCGCAACAAAGAGCCAAAGATACGCCTTATGACTCAATGACGAACTAAATTTATTTATACCCTTATATATTAAACCTTTAATATGGCAAATTTAAAGAAAAGTTTTGACACAGAGCATAATCTGTGTTAAAATACTCATATAAAATATTAGAAAATGTAAATTTCGCGTATGCATGGACACGTCTCAACGTTAAAATCAACCAAAATATTTATAGAGTTAGAGGTATTTACCTACGGTTCGTGTTCAAATATAATCTTTCTGCAACTTTACGTCTTTGCGTGAGCCTATAACATCGCGCAGTACAAACACCACGGACATATATTACGCCGTTTTGGCATACGAGCCGACATAAAGTGGCCCCTACACCATCCGGAGAGCTGCGTAAGCGATGCTATTCGCCAATGTTTGTGTCCGCCCGTACAGTCTGTATGACATTTAACAAAATCTATTGCGCTTTCACAAGTGAGATAATACAAATTCAAGTTAAAAGATATCAAATATGTACTTTCATATGATTCTGAATGAGTTATCAGTTGGTAAAATATAGTTTATACACGACAAATCTCTCCGGAAGCAAAACAACAAAACACCGTCCCCGAAGCGAGCGCCCCTACACCATCCGGTAAACAGCGAGCGCAAAGCAATTCGTCAAAATCTGTGTCCTTTTTAACTATCTAACTTTTGAGGGACAGTTCTGTGGAAAGGTAGTATCCCTTCGTGGGACAATTTGTATAGAAGCAATAGAATTATTTGCAAAAAAACAAAGCGGAAAGCCAAATGGCCTCCCACTCTACACAATTTATTATGAAAAAAAAGATTTTTTACAACAACACTGACGAACGCAAGCGGCTCAACGTCTCTGGAGCCATATGCAAATAGGATGCGATGTGCGACACGTTCGCACTTATTGAAGCTTCAGGATATTTATTACAGAAGTTGATATAACGTGCTTTAGTTGAACTAATTAAGGCGTCATCCATCCTGCTTCGCTCTAACATCAAAGCTGCCTTAAACATTTCAACAAGCAAGTCGTGAATCTTTACATTCTGCCTGCTACACTCAAGGATTCGTTCATAGGAAATACAGATACACTTCGACTCCAACAACGAAGTAACCAAACGTGTGGAGGGGTCTTGCGAAAAAAGACTTTCGGCAGGCATCACCACATCGCCTTCCTTTACAAAACTCTCTGTACAATCCTTTCCACCAACTTTGCAGTGATTGCGAAACATTCCTTCCGTAACAATGCAAATGTAGCGCGCTATTTGCCCTTCAGCCAAAAGCGTGTCACCACGTGAAAACGAACGTATATCGGTAATTGCACAAAGTTGTTCCAAATCGTCATCAAAAAGCGTTACGAATGGAGCAATAAATTGGCTGACAATTTCCTTCTTTTCTGAAATATCCAGCATGATATCTGAGATTATTAAACTTTAGCAATGCAAAATTACAAATTATTGTTAACAACAAAAGGAGGACCCCACTATTTTTTGTAAATTTGCGGAGATTTTATTTTACTCACGAATATAATATCCTAAAGCAACAAATATAATGCGTAAACCAACTACCAATAACAACAACTACACACGTTTCGTTGTTAAAAAAGCCAATACCCTACTCCCCTTTGTCATTGACGCACTCAGCGGTGTGAGTCGCACACGTGCCAAAGCAATCCTTACAGGCGGAGGAGTTATGGTCAACAGAAAAATTGAGAAGCAACACGACTTTCAGCTCACGCCCGGCATGACTGTTGAAATAGCCAAGCGCAAGCCGAAAGAAGAATTACGCAGCAAGTTTGTAAAGGTGCTTTACGAAGACGCAGCCGTTATCGTCATCGAAAAAATGCCCGGCATCCTCTCAATGGCTTCGGCACACCACATATTCAGCATCAAAACCGTACTCGATGATTATTTCAAGCGCACACACCAACGTTGCACATCGCACGTTGTGCATCGCCTCGACCGCGACACATCGGGCATCATGGTCTATGCCAAGACGCGCGAAGCACAAGCTATTCTTGAAGAACATTGGCACAACATCGTTACCGCACGCAACTATGTGGCAGTATGTTCAGGACATCCTACGCCCGAAGAAGGCAGTGTAGAGAGCTGGTTGAAGGACAACAAAGCATTCTTCACCTATTCTTCGCCCACTGACAATGGTGGAAAATATGCACTCACACACTATCGAACACTAAAAATCGGTCCTCGCTATTCATTGGTAGAGTTCAGCCTTGAAACTGGTCGTAAGAATCAAATCCGCGTACATACTCAGGACTTAGGTTGCCCCATTTGTGGCGACGTAAAGTATGGTGATGGCGAGGACCCACTCGGACGTTTGGCGCTCCATGCCTTCCGATTGAATTTTTATCATCCCATCACCCGCGAACTACTTAAGTTTGAAACCCAGATTCCTGCAAAATTCGTTGAAGTTATAAATCTGCAATAAAGCATTGCTTACAGGAAGATTCGATTATTAATTAAAGTTTCGCAAGTGCTCTACTTCTTAGGTTTTAAGAATAAAGGTGATTAGGTTTTAAGGTTTACCATTCGATGAACCCACCATTTGTTTATACTAACAACATGGATAACCCTCAAAACCTTAAAGCGTAGCAACCTAACAAGCTAACAACCTGACTCAACTGAAGCTTGCAAAAGTTGAATTATTAACATCCCTACATGCTCACAAATTTTCGAAAAGCATATCTTTACTTGATAGCCATCGTAGTGCTTAGCAGTTGCTCGTCAGCCCGCTTTTTAGAGGAGGACGAGCACTTGTTGGCGTCTGTCAAAGTCACAAGCGACACCAAACTGGCCAACCCCATGCTACTGCGCCAACAAGTGAAGCAAGAACCCAACAGTCGTTGGTTCTCGCTCTCGAAAGTTCAGTTAGGCATGTACTGCCTTGCAGGTAAGGGAAATAGTGGACTTTCGAAACTACTCAGAAAATTAGGCGAACCACCCGTTGTGTACAACCACCAACTGACGGAACAAAGCTGCGCAGCAATGAACCTTGCAATGAAAAACCAAGGCTACCGGCATGCTACAATAACAGCCGACACCGTACACAACAAGCATAAGATTGACGTACACTACCACATCGAATGCGGAGCGCAAAACTACATACAACACATCTACCTGAAGAGCGACGACACCACCATGCAAACCATC
>JAFOWI010000263.1 GCA_017425985.1 Bacteroidaceae bacterium
AGCTTCAACGTGGACTTCGTGAAGGTTGAAGTCCTGCGTAGAAACGGGGGGTGAGAACGCGCTGACTGCCTTCAAGGGTGCGCCCCAAAGACCGGGAACCATGTAAACGGCGAATGCCAGCGAGCAGAGTGCGAGGAAGAACGAGGGAACGCTGGTGTGGTGCTCGTCTTCGTCGTCGTGGGGGAACTTAATGCCACCGAGGAGATATACGCCAAGCAAGGCGAAGATGCAAATCCAGAGGGCAAGGAACGTTTCGCGGTCGAGGATGCCCCAACCGTAAGCGAGGTCGGCTACGGAGAGGAATTTCAGAGCAAATGCGAGTTCGAGGAAACCGAGTGTCACCTTCACTTTGTTCATCCAGCCACCGCTCTTGGGTGCCTTCTTCAGCATCGTGGGGAAGAGGGCAAAGAGTGTGAAGGGCAATGCCAATGCGAGGGCAAAACCAAACATACCCACCGCGGGAGCAAGGATTGAACCGCCGCTTGTGCTGACTTCAACAAGGAGGAAACCGATGATAGGGCCTGTACATGAGAAGCTTACGAGCGAAAGCGTGAATGCCATGAGGAAGATGGAGAGCACGCCTGTTGTCTTCTCAGCCTTGCCATCGACAGCTGCGCCCCAAGATGAGGGAAGCGTGATTTCGAAGCCTCCGAAGAAACTTGCGGCAAACACCACCAACATCAGGAAGAAGAAGATGTTGAACAGGGCATTCGTAGAGAGGTCGTTCAGCGCGCTTGCACCAAATACTGCGGTGATAATCAAGCCGAGCGAAAGGTAGATGACGATAATCGAGATGCCATAGGTCACGGCGTCGCGGATGGCCTTCTTGCGGTCGCTTGAGCGCTTCAGGAAGAAGCTCACCGTCATCGGGATAATGGGCCATACGCAGGGAGTGACGAGGGCAATGAAGCCGCCCACCAAGCCGAGGAAGAAGATGGCAATGAGGCTTTGCGAAGCCATGTCGCTCTTGCCGCCGTCGAGCACCTGGAGCTCTTCGATAACGGGGCTCCACCATGCGCTAACGCCTGTAGTTGCGCCGTCGGTTGCAGTGGCAGCAGCGTCGGTTGCTTCAATAGCGGGCGTAAGAGGCACGAGGTCGGTTGCCGTGGGCTTCTTTTCAGCGGGCTTTGCTGTAGTTTCGGCAGGCTTTGCGGGTGCGGCAGCCGCCTTGGGGCCATCTGTGCCCTGGAGCGCGAAGTCCACGTTGGTCGGGGGCAAGCAGTTTTCGTCGTTGCAAGCCGAGTAGTTGAGGTAGCCCTTCACTTCGTAGGCAGGCGCTGTGAGCTTAACGCGCTGTGTGAAGGTGCATGAGTTTTCAAAGAACGTGATGTCCATCTCAAACATCTTGTCGTATTCCGTCTTTGCTCCTGCGCCGGGCTTGAGTGTGCCCACGAGTTCGGCGCCCTTGATGACGTCGGTGCCAAATTCGGCAGAGTTGGGGCCGCCTTCGGGCAGGTTCGTAGAGTAGATGTGCCAGCCGGGCTCAGCAGTACCCGTGAAGACAACGTCGATTTCTGTTGGCGAAACTCGGTTGTAACTTACTTTGAAGTCAATCTGAGCCACCATAGTGATGGTTGCCGCAAAGAGCAACGCGAAGAGAGAAACAAATTTCTTCATGAATAAACCTATAGGAAATGAGTATTTTATTTGCGGGTGCAAAATTACGACTTTTTTCGCATGTCGAGGGGATAACTTGCCTATTAATTTCAAGTTGGGCGCATAGATTTGTTGCGAATGTCATGCTCGTGTTTGCAAAATCGGGTGTTCGCGCGCCGTAGTGCCCGGCATAAGTGTTTGGTTGCGATTTGCTTATTTGGGCAATGTGTGGAGATTTGCGGAGGCCGCAACGTCTGAAAACGGGGTGCGAACGAGGGAGTTTGAAGAACGTTCGGAGGAAGTGCAAAATTGTAACAATTTTTTACCTCGTTTGGCGTTGAAAAACGGGTCGAGTTTTCAGAATTCGGGAGGGTGCAGGGAGGGGCGATAGTTAAGGAAACGTTAACTTAATCTTAAAAAAATGTTAAAATGACGTTTTTTCTTGATTTGGATTTCGCCGAAAAATGTTGTATCTTTGTAGTACAAAGGGAGAGCCATATTGGTTTTCCCTATTTTTTTGCCTAAAATGCGGAAAAACAAGGTCAAAGGTTGTTAAAACTACCTTTGATGTTGTTAAAAAAAGGTCCGATGTTGTTTTTCGAAGGTCGGATGTTGTGAATTTTTCCTCGGTTATGGAATTTTGCATCTTTGATTTTGTAATCTCTACATTTCAATTAAGCGCAAAATGAAAATTTTTTTGAAAAACCGAATTTAACATTTAAATGTTAAAATTTCAGTCGGCAATTTTGAGCAAAAATGAGCGCGAGTTTTCTGAAAATCGAGTGAAATTTAGGCGCCGTTTTTGGAGTTGAAAATGGGGGCGAAACGGCTGTCGTTGGGAGCATATTTTTAGAGTCGTTGTTCAGTGTTGTTCGGCATTCGCTAAAAAGATGCGCCCCGAGCCTGTGGTTGCAGGTTCGGGGCGCTTGATGAGGAGTGCCGCAGCGGGCTGTGCGCTCAGGAGCGGCGAATGCTTATTGCTTCACGAACTTCACGGTGCGTGCTCCCTTGTCCGTGCGCAGATGTGCGATGTAGATGCCGCGAGGCAGCGGTGTGCTCTTGTAGTCGCCACCCTTGAGTGTGCAGACGGGTTTGCCAGTGAGGTCGTAGATGATGGTTTGGCGCACGGCTGCGTTGTTGGTGCTGACGGCGTGGATGGATGTGGCTTCAGCGTGGGTGTAGGCAAAGGGTTGTTGCGCATTGATGTTGCACGAAGCTACGTTGTCAACAATGCCACTTTCGTTAGTGACGTATGCGATGATGCGTGCATCGCGGAGTACATCGAGCGTGTAACCACCGCCCACCCCCGGACTAAGTAGGTCGGAGCTAAATTCGCTGCAATATTCGTAAACCTTGCCCTTGACGGAGGAAACATTGCCGTTGATTTTTTCGCCTGCGCCCGAAGAGGGATATATGGCTTTAACACCGGCTTTGTGAATATGAAAGCGCTCATCGCTGGGGTCGGCGCCACCCTGGTAGGCATAGACGTTGTCCTGAACGAGGGCGATGGTAATCTTATAGATGCCTGCCGAATCGGTCTTGACTCCTGCTTTTACGCTGATGGTACCTGTTTTGTCGTCGTACTTCGTAGTCAGGGCGATGCCTGTTGAAGACTTCTTTTGCAGCAAGGTTTCGGTCGTATTGTTAATGTAGCTTTCGAAATAGGATGCCGAAGTGCCAGCTAAGGCATAGTTCTTGTCGAAGTTGAACATGATGCTGGGGAAACTGTTGAACCCCGTCATGCGGAAAATCGTTACCGCTGCGCTGCTGTAGAGCGGATCGGAAGAGTTGTAGGCATGCGCAGCGAGGAGTTCCAACTTGTCGGCATTGGGGTTCTTGTCCTTGAAATTGTGGATGGCTGTAATGGCATTGGGACAGTAGCCGCAGTTTGTGCCTGTGTTTTGAACGAGCAAAACGCGACGCTCAAAGTCGAGCGAATCGGGGGCCGCGTCGGCTGGTAGCGACGGTACGTCGTGGTAGGCAACGATGGTGAGCGTCTTGTTCTTTGAACTGAGCTCGCCATACTCTGCCCAGAACACGTAGC
>JAFOWI010000264.1 GCA_017425985.1 Bacteroidaceae bacterium
AATAGTTCCTTCAAGACCACTTTCGATTGTAGCTTCGGTTTCTGTAATAGTAAGGTTGTAAGTACCTGGGTCGCCATTCAGAATAACGCCTGTTTCAGCAGGGACAATGCCATCTTCGATAGCTGTCAATGTAGCCCATTTTCCGTTTATTGTTACCGTGTTTGCAGTAATACCTTCAACTTGTACAGCTACCGGAGCGTAGAATGTAGCATAGCCGGCAGCAGAAATTGTTACGGGGAGTGAAGTAACTTCTTCAATACTCCAATTGTGAGCATTTCCACAAGTGTTGCTTGTACATCTGTTTACGTAAGCATCTGTTCTATGTAACCAGCGTCCACCTGAATTAATGTTATATTTTGCAATAGCACCATTGTCTGCTGCTACAAATGTGATTGTTGAAATGTCTGTTGAACCCACTGCTTCGAATGTCCAATCACTAGTGTTCAAACCAAAATACTTGCCAGTTGTGTAAGCTAAGAGGTGTGTTCCATCAAAGTAGTAGATGGCTGTTGCGTCTTTGGTTTCGCTTAAAGCAATACGGCCACCTGAAGTTTCTTCACTTGTGATGTAATAAGTTTCATTCTTAAATGTGTAGAACTTACCAGCTTCGGGCATGTTGAGAGAGAATGAAGCGATGAGTGCTTCAAGTTCTGCCGTTTTAGCTTTAACTGCTTCAGGAGTAGGGTTGTTTGTTGCCTGAATCGCTTGGCGGAAAGCAACGATTGCTCCGAAATCAGCCATGTAATTAGCATTTGTTGCTGTGTATTCACCTATGCCAGTACCAATCGTGATTTGTTCAAACAAAGTCTGTGCCTTTGTGATGGTAGCATCAAGTTCTGCGACAGCTTCAGTGTTGTCTGCTTCGTAAGCGTCGATGGTGCTCTTGATTGTTGCAAGTACATTCGCATCCAAGTCATCAATCATTTTGATAAGGTGGCAGTTGCCATTATCGTTAGTGTCTGACCAACCACCGTTCCATGTGATAAGACCTGTTCCGTATCGAATTGAATGATTTATAACGCAACTTTCATTATCGGTAGTCTTGAACATAAGGGGATAACCGCCCTTTGTTGTAGCTTTAAACGTTACCTTTGCAGGAGTGTCAGACATCGGTACTGAAGCGTTTCCAGCTGTGCTTTGTTCTCCTAAGAACATAGCCTTACCAACGTTGTAAATGTAGAAGTTACCCTTGTCTGATTTATACACTGTCCATTGGAAGTAGGGGTCTTCAGCGCTACCAGTGGTATTGTTTGATGCTAATGCAGTTGAGATTGCGTAGCTGTCTGCTTCTCTTGCGCCCATCCAACCAATAGATGTCTGAAATGTGTAAACCTTGCCGTTTACGAAATCTTCTGTGGTAAGAACAGTTCCTTCAGGGTAGAACATCTCAGAGATTTGGTCGTTAGTAAGCACACTGTTATAAATTTTGATAGATTTAATGTTTCCATTAAAGACTCCCCATTCTGTATCAGTGTTATAAACAACACCTCCAATATAGAATTTTGCATTAGTGCCGTTAAAAGTATCTAAACCTTTAGTAGAATTGACAGAAGTTTTTTCAATTCCATCAACGTAGCGCTTAATTGTTGTGCCATCGTATGTAAATGCAAGTTGTTTTGAGGAAGTAGAAACATCTCCGCTGGAAGATGAGTACCATCCACCATCTCTTGGACCTACATAGTAACGCAAAGAATTACCACCTATACCTAATCCCCAAATTGTATTGTTTACTGTTTGAGATGAAGTGTAGTCTGCAACGGCAGAAAATAAAAGCGACCAATTGCTTGAGTTTGTTATTTCAACATCAGCAATAATTGTCATGCTTGACTTGTTGATTTTCTCTATTTCATCAGCCGAGAGTTCCTGGGGTGCAGTGATGTTCTCGTAAGTGAGTACTGGTGTTTGTGCCCATGCTCCCAAGCAAGGAAGCACTAAGGCGAGCATGAGTAAAAGTTTCTTCATACGTAAATTTGATTAAATGTTAAATAATTAGAAAGTTTTTTAAATTGTTTTTAATCAAAGGTTTAGGATTGTTGGATGCTAAGCCTCTATGTCGCAAAAATACGGGATTTTTGCAGATTACGTACAAAGAAATGTTAACTAAATTTGATTTTTTACCCCCCCCCATATCTATTTTGCTATATCTGTTTATCAATTTTATCAATAAAATGCGGAAATATGCAATGATTGTAAAGGCGGCTTGCTGATATGCGTGGCGAATGGGCGGTTTGTGAAAGGTGGAGGCAGCAGAAAGTGGGTAGAACTTTGTCGGCGTGTGGGCGAAGGGGCAGGAGGGCGTGATTTTTGTGTTCCTCGTGCGCGCGTATATATTATATATGAGTGGCGAGGGTTGATGTAGGCGCCGTTCAGAAGAGTTCTTTGAGGATGGCGAGCGACTTCAGCTCGGGAAAGTCGGGCAGGTGGAGGCGGTAGTAGGCGTTGATGTAGCTGAGCAGGCGGCTGCGTTCGGCTCCGTTGAAGCGGAAGATGTGCATGTTTTCGTAGCGCATGCGCAGGAGCATGGGTATGAATTGGGCTTCGGGGTTTGGGATGAAGTCGGCGTGCGTGGGCAGGGAGGCAACGAAACCGGCTGCGCGCAGGTCGAAGTACTTGAAGCGTTCGGGCGCTTCGACATTGGGCGTGATGCCTAAAAAGTAAGTGAGCCTGATGAGAAATACGAGGTGGAAGTTTGCAAAATTGCGTTCGCACACGTCGAGCCACACGATGGACTGCTCTATGTAAGGAAAAATGTGGGTAGGGTCGGGCTCTGTGCGGAGCGCGTTTCGGAGGAAGTCGGCCAGGAAGAGCCCCATGGCATTTTTTCGGGCATCGTAGGGCAGCGATGCGTAGAGGTAGAAGCAGCGGGCAGCCTTCGGGCGCGCCAGGGTTTGCTTTGCGCGTTCGTCCCACGTGATTTCCAGCAAAGCCAGTGGTTGGAACAGCGTGTGGTGCACGGCAGTGCGTGTAGAGCGCGCAATTTTCACGGCAAAAGTTTTGCGCCCCACGCTCTCCGTGTAGGTTTCGGCGATGAGTGTGTCGTCGTTGTAGCGCAGTATGTTCAGGACGATGGCCTTGGAGGTGATAATCATGCTATTCTTGGTAAGTTTGTATTGCAAATTTACGATGTCTGTCGAAAAATTACAAGAATTGTTGTTTTTTTTCTTAGAAATGTTTGGTGTAATAAAAAAAAGCCGTACCTTTGCACTCGCAATCAAGCCCGAAAGGGATTTGAAGTAAGGATGGCCCATTCGTCTATCGGTTAGGACGCAAGATTTTCATTCTTGAAAGAGGAGTTCGATTCTCCTATGGGCTACAAAGTGAAAAAGTGAACATCTAATGGAGCATGCAAAACGGCAGAAGAGTTTGAAGTGAAATTTGCTAAGCATTGCTAACCATACAGGGTTGGCTTTTTTTATGAACGAAAAAACGAAGTTTCCGAAAGGAGCGCTTCAGTAAGGATGGCCCATTCGTCTATCGGTTAGGACGCAAGATTTTCATTCTTGAAAGAGGAGTTCGATTCTCCTATGGGCTACTAATAATAAGAAATAAGATTAAAAGAAAATGGCAAACCACAAATCATCTGTAAAAAGAATTCGTCAGACGGCGACTCGCAGATTGCACAACCGCTATTACGCTAAGACAATGCGTAATGCAGTTCGTAAGCTCCGCGCTACAACTGACAAAGCAGCTGCAGTAGAACTTCTGCCGAAGGTTCAGAAGATGCTTGACAAGCTTGCTAAGACTAACATCATTCACAAGAACAAGGCTTCTAACATCAAGTCTTCTCTTATGATTCACGTAAACGCACTCGCGTAATTAAGACGTTAGCATTTTAAAGAAATAGAGCGGTACTATCTACCAGATAGTGCTGCTTTTTTTGCCTTTATCCATCTCAAAATCTGAAGCATGGAACAACAACAGAACACCCCGAACTTCCGAGAGCGCTTCTCCAGCATCAACTACAACATTGACCGTTATAAGGTGATTATGCACAACGATGATGTTACCAC
>JAFOWI010000265.1 GCA_017425985.1 Bacteroidaceae bacterium
ATTACGCTAAGACAATGCGTAATGCAGTTCGTAAGCTCCGCGCTACAACTGACAAAGCAGCTGCAGTAGAACTTCTGCCGAAGGTTCAGAAGATGCTTGACAAGCTTGCTAAGACTAACGTAATTCACAAGAATAAGGCATCAAATCTTAAGTCTGGCCTTATGCTTCATGTGAATAAGCTCGCGTAAAGCACAAAGTTAGTAAATGACATAGAGCGGTACTATCATTTTTGATGGTGCTGCTTTTTTGTTTTCAATTAACTTCAGAACAGAGATGGAACAGGGCCAGCAAACGACGCGCCAGCAACAAAGGTTTGCGGAGTACACGATGAAGGCTTCGCGCTACAAGGTGATTATGCACAACGACGACGTGACGACGATGGACTTTGTCGTTCAGGTGTTGCAGGAGGTTTTCTATAAGAAAGCTGCTGATGCCGAGCAAATCATGTTGCAGATTCATCACTTCGGGTCGGCGGTTGTCGGGGTTTACACTTACGACGTGGCGAAGACAAAGATTCAGCGCGTGGAGATGCTTGCGCGCATCGAGGGTTTCCCATTGCGACTCACGATGCAGCCTGCGGATTAGCCGATGTGGTTAAAAGTTGTTAAAAATCATCTGATTTTTCTGCGTAGAAGATCGTAAATTGATTTTTGGCACGCTTTTTGTTATTTACTATTTTACAAGCTCCGTATCACTAAAGCCTTCCGCGGAGCCAGGTTCGCCGATGGTTTGGCGAGCAACTGAGGGAGGCGTTATTCCTACTATGCCATTAGAATTTACAGAATCTGCAAATAACGTTTTTGGCGAAGCACTCGGCCTTGCTAATGCGTTGCGTCACGAATGCGTGACGCCCGAACACTTTTTGGCTGCGTTTCTCAAGCAAAAACCCTTTGTTGAAGCGCTCGAAAAGTGCGACCTTAATGCCGAGATTCTTAAAGAAATCGTTGGACGCTACCTTTCGACGGACGTAATGGAGTCTGTCCCCAAGGATGTTGAGTACAACGTTGGCCTTTCTGTGTTGTTACAGGAGATGATAACTCGTGCTTGCTCAACGCTCAAGAGCCACGAGCGCAAGATACTCGACATTCCGCGCCTTGTTCAGTCGTTCCTCTTGCTCCGAAAGTCGGCAGCTGCCGATATGTTGCGCGATATGCTCGGTTCGAAGCAGGATGCTTTCATGAAGGTGCTTCAGGAGCGCTATGCTAACGACAAAACAGCGCGCATCGTTGGCCATGCCCACGTCAAGGTCGATACGATTGAAATGGGAGGCATGGAACCTTCGCAAATGGGCGACTCTATGATGGGACAAGCTACGCCTGACTGGACACGCTTCGCGCGAAAGATAGAATATGATGAGACCTCTTCGCCGATTATCGGCAGAAAGGCTGAACTTCGGAGCATTATTCACATCCTGAGTCGCCGCGACAAGAATTGTCCGATGATTATCGGTGAGCCGGGTGTGGGCAAAACGTCGATGATAAAGGCTTTGCTCAAGGAGATAAACGATGGCGGACTTCCCGCACGCCTTGAAAATTGTTCGATTTACGAGCTCGACGTGGCTATGCTCTACTCGAACGCACAGTTCCGCGGCGAAATGGAGAAAATTCTGCGTGTAGTGCTCGATGGCGTGAAGCTACAGGCACACGAGTCGTCGGAAAGTACGGCGCGCCGCACAATCAAGGTGACGCCCATCGTCTTCATCGACGATATCCACAACTTCGTAGGTTCTTCGCGTTCGCCCGAAAGTCCGATGGACGTTTCGCATCTGCTGAAAGCGTACATCGACAACGATGAAATTCGCTTCATCGGAACAACGACGCACGAAGAGTTCAATCGCTACGTCCTTAAGAACAAGGGCATTGCGCGCCGCTTCCAGCAGGTGGAAATCAAAGAGCCTACGATTGACGAAGCTGTTGAAATCTGCATGGGCATCAAGTCCATCTACGAGCAATACCACCGCATCTCCATTCGCCCCGAAGAAGTGCGCCTTGCCGTAGAGCTTTCAGCAAAGTATGTCAACGACCGCTTCCTTCCCGAGAAGGCAATCGACCTGCTCGACGAAGCGGCAACGCAGGCTGAAATGCGTCGCGACGGTCGTCCGCAGTGTCGCCCCCGTGTGTCGGTAGCAGAGATTGAGAAAGCCTTGGCAAAGGTGGGCAAGATTGACGCAATGGCCATGAAGGCCGACGATATGGAGCAGCTCGCAACCCTCGAATCACGCATCAAGGCGCAAATCTTTGGTCAGGACGAGGCGGTAAGAAACCTTGTCGAAGCCGTGCAAATGTCGAAATCGGGGCTAACCGATGACGGAAAACCCGTGGCAAGCATGCTTTTCGTAGGACCAACAGGTGTGGGTAAGACCGAGGTTGCCAAGGTGCTCGCAAAGGAGTTGGGCATTCAGCTCGTGCGCTTCGATATGAGCGAATATACAGAAAAGCACACCGTCGCAAAGCTCATAGGTTCGCCTGCCGGATATATCGGCTACGACGACGGAGGTTTGCTCACGGACGCCATTCGCAAGACGCCCCACTGCGTGCTTCTGCTCGACGAGATTGAGAAAGCGCACAGTGACATCTACAATATTCTGCTCCAGGTGATGGACTATGCGCAGCTCACCGACAATAAGGGCAACAAGGCCGACTTCCGCAACGTGATTCTGCTCATGACGTCGAATGCCGGCGCACAGCATGCCCGCAAGGCCAACGTTGGTTTTGCCTCCGGTGTAACTACGGGCGACGCGATGCTCAAGCAGGTGAAGCAAATTTTTAAGCCTGAGTTTATCAACCGACTTTCTTCCACCGTAGTCTTCCACGATATGACGATGGACATGGCTCGTCTCATTTTGGACAAGAAATTGGAGCAGTTCCGCCTCAAACTCGACGCCAAGAAGGTGCAGCTCAGCCTTTCGGACGAAGCTTATGCCTGGTTGCTCAACAAAGGATTTACGCCCGAATACGGTGCGCGCGAAATGGACCGCGTAGTGGCGCAATACCTCAAACCTCTGTTGATGCGTGCCATTCTTTTTGGCAATTTGAAGAAGGGTGGTGAAGCCTGCGTCGATGTTGTCGATGGCGAGCTCGTAGTGAAGTAACGCAACGTTATGTTTATAATTGTAATAATGGTGTGGATCTGCTCTTAATCTGCTCTTGTGGCAGGGGCGAGCAGGTCCTTTTTTTATGGATGTTTGATTTTCTAAATACTAAAGCATAATGGTTTTTCAGTTAAGCAAACGTATTGCCTTTCCCGACCCCTGTTTGGGCGAGCCCGACGGACTTCTTGCTGTCGGGGGCGATTTGAGTATCGAGCGCCTGCTGCTTGCTTATTCGCACGGCATCTTTCCGTGGTTCAGCTTCCGCAATCGAGTGCCCGAGTGGTGGTGTCCGATGCAGCGCTTCGTGATTTTTCCCGACGAAATCCACGTTTCTCACTCCATGCGTGCGTTGATGAACAAGCAGCAGTACACTGTGACCGTCAACAAGGCTTTCGACCGCGTGATTCGCGAATGTAGCAGGCTGCGCTACGACGAGCAGGGCGCCTGGCTCGGCGAGGATATGATTGAGGCCTACACGCGCCTCTACGATGCCGGCTATATCATCAGCGTCGAGGTTTGGGAGGGCGAGCAGCTCGTGGGTGGGCTTTACGGCGTGTGCTTTGGGCCTTGCGTTTTCGGCGAAAGTATGTTTTCGCTCGTGCCCAGCGCTTCGAAGCTCGCACTTATTTCCCTTGCGCGCCGCATGCAGGAGCGCGGAGGCTTGTTTATCGATTGCCAATTCGAGACGCCCCACCTCAAGACGATGGGCGGACGCTACATTCCCTACGACGAATATATCGCGATGCTTCATCCCGCAATCGGGCTGAGCTAAGAGTCGGGCGATTCAGAGTCCATCCGAGCAGTGAAAGTGCTGCGCGGATGGACTTTTTTGTTTGTTGTTCAGCCGAAAAGCTTCGGAGGACTGCAAATTCATAATTTATTACGATTGCCTACTTGGATGGAAGCGCTTAATTTTGCACCCGAAAAAAATGTATCCGTATATGAAGAAAATTTACTCAGCGATTTTAGTGGCAACAGCCGCTGCCGTACTGCCTGCATCGGCAGGCAATGTCGTGACGGCTACCGACACGTCGCGCGTCGTGAACCTTGAAGAGGTTTACATCGTAGCCTCGCCCAAGCAGTCCGTACAATTGCGCAAGCAGCCCCTTTCGGCAACCATCGTGGGCAAGGAAGATTTGCAGCGCCTACGCGTGGAAAACCTCAAGGGCGTCTCCGTTGCTGCTCCCAACTTCTTTATGCCCGACTACGGCAGTCGTTACACCTCGGCTGTCTATATCCGTGGCATCGGCAGCCGCATGAATACGCCCGCCGTTGGGCTGTATGTTGACAACGTGGCTTATGTCGATAAGAGTGGCTACGACTTTTCGTTTGCCGACGTTGAGCGCGTCGATGTGCTCCGCGGTCCGCAGTCCACGCTCTACGGTCGCAACACGATGGGCGGACTTGTGCGCGTCTTCACTGCCGACCCTATGCGCAACAGTGGTACAAACATTTCGGTAGGTTCGTCGTTCCGAAACGAGGGTAGTAATTTGGCATTCACCACCTTCCTCCATCCTTCCGACAAGTTGGGCATTTCGCTCAGCGCTTACTACGAAGGCGACGAAGGCTTCTTCCGCAATGTGCAGACGGGCGAACATGCCGACCATAGCGACGCCGGCGGAGCAAAGGTGCGCGCCGTTTATCGCGCAACCGATGCACTGAAGTTCGACTTCACCGCATCCTACGAGCAGAGCTACGAAGGTGCATGCCCCTACTACTACGAAGGTGTGG
Organism: Bacteroidaceae bacterium; assembly: GCA_017425985.1. GTDB lineage: Bacteria > Bacteroidota > Bacteroidia > Bacteroidales > Bacteroidaceae > Alloprevotella. Next base: position 4,823 of record JAFOWI010000265.1, read on the forward strand.
CCAAGGGCGAAGAGACTTACCCCGACTACGTAGGACTGATTACGCAAAACCGTCCTTCCACCTATCGCCGTGCGATGCTCAACGCCGGATTGAACGTGGAGTGGCGCACAGATATGTTCAAACTCAACAGCGTTACGGCTTATCAGTACCTGCGCGACCGCATGTTTATCGACCAGGACTTCGTAGCTGCCGACATCTTCTCGCTCGACCAGCGTCAGCGCCTCGGCACGTTCAGTCAGGAGTTTTCGCTCACTACGAAGCCCGGTTCCGTATGGCAATCCACAACGGGTGCTTACGCTATGATGCAGATGAACCGCACCACGTGCCCCGTCGTGTTCTATCAGGAGGGAGTGGACTTCCTCAATTCGATGTTTGCCGGCGTTTTGCCCGAGGGTATGCCCATGTCATTGGCGCTCACCGATGCCGACCTGCCCTTCGTAGCAGATATGCGCACGCCTACAGCCAATGCGGCCCTGTTCCATCAGTCAACCTTCAAAATCGGCGACGGTTGGAGCGTAGCAGCCGGATTGCGCCTTGACTACGACTTTCAGCGCCTGAAGCTCAACTCGGGTGTGGCGCATCCTGTGAACTTCGCCTTCACGATGATGGGGCGCCCAACCCCCTTTGAGAGCATTCCCGCAAAGATTGAGAATATCGACAACGACACTTGGCAGCTCCTGCCCAAACTCTCTGTGCAGTACGACTTTGAGCAAAATCTCGGCAACGTTTATGCCACTGTCAGCAAGGGCTATCGCTCGGGTGGCTACAATGTTCAGGCTTACTCCGATATGGCTCAGTCCATGTTGCGCGGCGATATGATGCAGCAGGTCTATGATTACAGCAAGGGCATGATGCTTGGTATGGGCATGCCCGAGGCTGTTGTGGATCGCAACCTTAGCGGTTTGAAGGATAATATTCCTGCCGAAGCCACGGCGCAATCGCTTTTCTATAAGCCCGAACAAACGTGGAGCTACGAGCTCGGCAGCCACTTCAACTTCTGCGAAGGTGCCTTCCAGCTCGACCTCTCAGCCTTCATGATGAATACTAAGGATCAGCAGGTGGCTGACTTTGCAGGTAGCGGTATGGGTCGCAACGTGAAGAACTCAGGCAAGAGTCGCAGCTTCGGTGGCGAGATGGGCATGCGCACACGTTGGATGGACAACCGCCTCGCGCTGAACCTCAACTACGGCTATACGCACGCTACTTTCCGTAGCAACGACAACTTCGTGCCCTACGTGCCACAACACACGCTCAGTGCCGTGGCTGACTTCCGTCAGCCCTTGAACAACGACTTTGTGCGTGCCGTCACCATCGGTGCAAACTTCAGCGGAGCCGGCAAGATTATGTGGGACGAGGAAAATACGTCGGCGCAGAACTTCTATGGTTTGCTCGGCGCCCATCTGATGTTTGAGCTGTTCGACGATACGACCATCGACCTGTGGGGTAAGAACCTCATGCAGACGGATTACGACACCTTCCGCTTTATCAGCATGAACCGCAACTATGCCCAGCGAGGTGTGCCCTGCCATTTTGGCGTTGACCTCCGCATGAAGTTCTGATTTCGGCGCATGCTTGGCGCGCGGCGCAGATATTCCGCAATGCCGATTACGTTTCAATAAGTGCGAGTTTGCCAAAATTCGATGGAGTTGAGTGTCGCCATTTACGGTTAAAATTGTAAACTCAAAGATAGCAAACGAAGGTGCGAATTGTTAAAATATCTAAAACGCCCGAAAAAGAGGCATTTGGATTTCGGCAAAAAATGTTGTATCTTTGTACTACAGAAGGGGAGACCACGCGGTTTCCCCTTTTTTAGGGCCCAAAAGTGGCAAAAACAACCTCAAAGGTTGTTAAAACAAGGTCCGATGTTGTTAAAATTAC
>JAFOWI010000266.1 GCA_017425985.1 Bacteroidaceae bacterium
AGCTTGTTTTTGCCATTTTTGGGCCAAAAAAAGGGAGAAACCGCGTGGTTCCTCCCTTGTACTACAAAGTTACAACAAAATTTGACGAAATCCAAATTTGTTAAATTGTGTTAATTAACATCCGTTAACAAATCAAACCTTCATTTTGCTATCTCGCACCCCCGAAAACGCTCGTTTCGCGCAGCGCCGACTTCGTTCGTCAAAACCAAAAGGCCGATTACTTTTGATGCCTAACTCGCTGAATGTTATCTTTGTACGAAGAAGGGTGCGAAATAAAAATTTTATCCATATTTCAGCCTCATCGCACGAACTACAATCTGGAGGCATCAACATATGGCGCACCGATGCGCAAATCAGCTCATCAACTTCACACCAAAGAACACGGTGCGAGGCTGCGTGGGTCCGTAGAAGTAACCCGAGTCGCGGAAGGTGCCTTTGTCGAGGTCCTTCTGGAAGGCGTTGAAGATGTTTTGCACTCCGCCGTTGAGCTGCACCTTAAAATGGTCGCCGAGCACAAATGTGTAGCCCAATTTAAGGTTAAAGTCGAAGAAGGCGTCCGTGCGTTTGAGTTCATCCTGCTGAATGTAGCTATACTGATAATCAGTAGGGATTTCAGCGGGGTCGGGTGCGAAGTGGGGCACATACATACGCCCTGTATATACGCCCGAAAGCGATGCGTCGAAATTCTTGAGGGACGCCGTCGTGAGCGTAAAGTAGCCGTAGTAATTGGGCGTGCGGGGCATGTTCTTCGTAGGCGCAACCGCGGGGTCTTCGCTCCAGTATTCCGCCTTGTTGTAGCGACTTTGTTGCGCCGTAAAGCCCACCTGGAGCGAAACGTCCTTGCCATGGGCAAACTTTGCATCGAGGTTCACGCCATAGACCTTGGCTCCGCTACCATTGCGGCGCTCCTGCACCATATTTCCGTGGCCGTCCTTGCCAATCGTTTCGAGCACAAAGACATCGTCGAGCCCGGTGTAGAAACCTTCGACGAGGAAGTTTGCCTGCCAATGGCCAAGGTTCATCACCCAGTCGAGCGAGCCACTGAAACTGTTGGAGCGCTCGGGGTCGAGTCCGTCGGCAAGGCGAATCAGCACGCCCTCGCCGCCAACTGCCGTGATGTGGAGGTCTTCGTCGTAAGCCTGGGGCGCACGAAATCCTGTTGACCACGTAAGGCGTGCCTGCATCTTGTCGGAAGGACGGTAGAGCAGGTTGGCACGCGGGCTGAAGATAGGGTTATCAATCAGGTTATGCTCGTCCATGCGCACTCCAGCAAGCAGCGTGAAGCGGTCGATGGTCCATTCGTTTTGAACGAAAGCACTGGCTATGCGCACCGCCTGCTTCATGTCGCGGTCGTAGCCCAGCATCACGTCGTGCATCTCATTGTGCTGGTACTCTATGCCGGCTGTAAACGTAGCCGGGAAAAGGAGCGCACGCTTAAAGCGACCCGTATAGGTAGCTCCGCCCACCCATGTGAGGTCGTCGGTCTTACCGTAAGCGTCGGGGTTTTGCTGAGCGCCGTAGTAGCTATTGCGAGCAATGTGCTGCGCCGAAGCGTAAGCAGACACCTTGTGCTGACTGCCGTTGAAGAACTGGTCGTAGTTGATGCCCCCACTATTAATAATGTGCTTGGTTTGCTCAGTGATGTCGCTCTGGAAGGGTTCGAGGTCGAAGGCATTGCCACCGCGGCGAAACTCGTTCGTCGTGTGGTACTCAATGCCCAAACGTCCGTTTTCCGTAGGGCGATAATAGCCGTTAAGCCCAAAGGAGTTCATGTTGAGCTTGCCGACTTCGGAAAATCCGTCGCCATCGGCATCGTAGGGATTGCGGTTACGGTAAGTCTGATAGAGAGCAAGCCCATATACAAAATCGTCGGACACGAGCGAGGCATTGGCACCAACATTCTGTTCCCACGATTGGCCGTCCATGCACGACATTGTGGACGAAGCCTGGAAAGCGTTGTCCACGGGGTCCTTCGTAATGATGTTAATCGTGCCACCCACGGCATTCGCTCCAAAGAGCGCCGAACCGCCTCCGCGCACCACCTCGACGCGGTCAATCATGTTCACAGGAATCTGCTCCAGCCCATACACTCCCGAGAGCGCACTCACAATGGGACGGCTGTTAATCAGTATCTGCGAGTAAGGACCTTCGAGTCCGTTGATACGCACCTGGGGGAAGGCGCAGTTCTGACAACTGTTCTCCACACGAAGTCCGGTTTGGTAGTTCAGTGTCTGCGCGATGTCAGTGGCATTGACGCGTTCAAACGTCTGTTGGTTCATGACGTTCACCACTACGGGCGCCATGCTTCGGCGCACTGCGTTGCGACTGGCTGAAACCACAACTTCGTCCATGATGTTCACCTCTTCCATTTCGAAATGCACATCGACGGAATACTCGGCACTCACCGTCACCTTCTTCACCACGTCGTTGTAGCCCACGAGATGCACCGAAACGGTATATTCGCCTGCCGGGAGGTCGCGTACAACGAACTTGCCATCGGCTCCGCTGACCATACGCTTACCCGTCTCCTCAATCACCACAATGGCGTCGGACAAATACGTCTCCGTACCCTTCACAATGACGTGACCGTAAATGCTGTTTCCTTCTTGATAGTGGTGGGGCTTATTTGCCACAACACTCACTGCGACGCCCCACACGAGGAGCATCGTAAATATAATCTTTGCTTTCATTAAAACAAACTTAGTTGATAAAAAAATTGAAACGTAACGACACAGCACCACGACTTTCTCCGTAAGAAAGTTCATAGCACCGATTTATAAAAACATAAAAATCAAATAATTAGCAAGCCGCGGGCGGACCACGTTTATTAAAATGGTTCACACTGCCCTTGTGCTCGGCAAACAAAGGTTCGGCATAGCGAACCACAACTTCTGAGCGCACCAGGGGCACGAACGAAACAAGCGTGGGGACGTCCGAGCAGACAAACTGACAGATGCAGTCGAGCGAATTGACCTGCTTGGCTGTATGTTCGTGGTTGTCGTCGGACGAGAAGTGAGAGTGGAAAATCGCTACGCCATTGATGATATGCACGTGCGGAAAACTCACTGCTCCTATTTGATAAACCACAAACAGCAGCAGCATGCTCCACGATGCTATGTAGCGCTTTAATGCCATACTCACTTTAAGAAAAATAAACGGAGAAGAAACGCCACGCGCGCCTCATTCTCTTAAAAACAGCGCAAAATTACGCTAAATTTTAGAATACTTGGCACGCAAAACGTTTTTTACAAAAAAGAGTGGGCAAAATACTTACTGTTGAGTTTTGTATTTGCCCACTCCATTTTATGATTTACCTACTTTGCGGTAGGTCAATGTCAGTTTCAGCGTGTACCAGGCGATGTGGAAGAATCCGAAAGCCAGCGCCACGACCATCAGCGTTTTGTCGGCATTCATGCCCACCGTTTGTTGGTGCCACAAACCTGTGAGTACGCACAGCAACCCGAGCACGATGCACAGCACATTGAAGAGCGTGTGCCCCCTGCGTCGGCTTCCATCGGTTGGCGCAATGTGCGACTTGTGCATCCCGTAGGCGGCATACACGTCCAGTCCGAGGAGCATCCACACCACGAAGCGTATCCACGTGTCGGCCGGCAGGAAGAGCATCAGACTAACGCAAACTATGATGCCCGCAAGCGGAACGTAAGGCACCAGCGGTGTGCGGAAGCCGCGCGGAGCATCGGGCATGGTGCGACGAATCACGAGGATGCCTGCACACACCAGTGCAAAGGCGAAGAGCGTACCGATGCTGGTCATC
>JAFOWI010000267.1 GCA_017425985.1 Bacteroidaceae bacterium
CCCTTGGCGATGGCTGGATGACTGGCGCGGCCAATCCCTTCTCGGATTATCTGACCAAGCTGACCGGCCATGTGCTGGGTGATACGGCGCTGCAGCGCAACTGTGCCTGTGCAGACGGCGTGCTGCTGCCGCCCCTGTCCCAGGAAATGGCCATGTGCGTGGCCAACGCCGGCGACGGCGAAGGCCTGGCCCTGGATATGATGCGCTTTGATCCCCGTGAGGATGGCGGCATTACGGCATCCTTCCTGCTGCGGGGCGCGGGGGAGGTTCGCATGGTGCGCACCTATCCGGTGGATTTTCAATCGGATTTGTCACAGTTGCCTTGGAGGCTTTTCGATTGCGCTGTGCTGATACAAAATCGGAACTTGAAAACAAAATCAATAACAAGATGAATATATTTCTCATATTCAGAACAAAAGGAAATTTCGTTAAAGATAACATAAATAACAACTTTAAAATTATTTTATCGGAATTTAAAACCCAAGAAATTGCAAGTTTGGATTTTCTTTTTATTTTTTGCATTCAAATGTACGCTTTTCTTTTATTTAATGATTACTTTTGCGTAAAAATATTTAAAATAAAATTTATATGGGCCAAAATATTAAGTTTACAGCGACCATTTTTCTACTCTGTTTTGCATTTTGTATGTCATGCTTGGCTCAATCAAGCATCAACTCCGTTCATGAAGTACAAAAAGGAGAAACACTCTATAGTTTGTCAAAACTGTATAACGTTTCAATCTCAGAGATCTTAAGTGTAAACCCTGAACTTTCCGAACGCAGTAAAAAGCTTAAAAAAGGCTATTTGCTCAATATTCCACGCGCTGCGAGCTCCAATCAAAACGAAACTACTGCTTTACCACCAACCAAGGCCTTTAAACTTGCCGTGATATTACCATTCACAGCAAACAGCGCAATATCCGAAAGAGTCATTGAATTTTATCGAGGTGTTCTGTTGGCCACAAATGCAGCCAAAGAAGCCGGCTATAACGTTGAGATTTCGGCATTCAATGAACCTGCTCAAAAAGAAAACATGGAATCAGTGTTGGGCGAACTGCAAAATGCGCAGTTCGATTTTATTGTAGGTCCCCTCTACCCCACTCACTTCAACGAATTATGCCTTTACGCGAATCAAAATAAACAGCGAATTGTTATCCCATTTTCTTCTAAGGTTGCACAAATTAATTCAAATCCTTACTTATATTTGCTCAATACGCCCAGCGCGCTTGGACATCAAAAAGCGATTCAGTTATTTAAAAGCTGTTTTAAACCATCAAGGGTAATAATCGTGCGAACCGCAAAAGCCGACAAACAAGAGTTTACAAACGAGCTAATACAACATCTGCTTTCAGAGAAATACGAAATTCAAACATTGCCTTCAACCTTTTTCGCTGAGGATTTAAAACGAGTGCTGACAACCAAACTTAATAATGTATTTGTATTTGATGGCAGCGATTGGGACGAAACATACAAAATGCTTCAAACAATAGCAGATTTCAAATCCTCTAATCCGAATTACAAAATAAGCACAGTTGGCCATAACGAATGGCAAAATTGCGCAATGGAAAATGCAGACATCCTGCACGACACAAATGCATTCATCTTAGCGTCTGATTACTACAACGCCTACAACACAGCAGTCATTGACTTCGAAGAAACATACAAACGCTGGTTTAACAAATATCCTATCATTTACCATCCCAGAATGGGAGAATTAGGATATGATTGCGGTCTCTTCATGCTTAATGCGTTAGCACTACACGGCGATAATTTTAACGAACAGGAAGTTAATGCGAACTATCTGCAAACCAATTTTAAATTCGAAAAAGTAGCATCCGATGGTGGATATGCTAACGTGAGCCTGATGTTTATACATTATACGCAAGATAGTAAAATTGAATGTATCGAATTAAAATAAACTCTTTCAAGTGAAAAAAATATTATTCCTCACATTTTTCCTCTGCTCAATCATCGTGCGAGCACAAATCGGCGAGTACAGAAACGACATGTGCATCGGTGTCAATGCAGGAGTAACGCTCAACGAGGTAGGATTCGACCCTCTCATTGCTCAAAACTACCACACTTCGCCCACAATGGGCATCACCTTTCGCTACACCAGCGAAAAGTTTCTTACCGCTTACTGCGCTTTCCAAGCTGAGCTCAACTATGCTCGTTTAGGATGGAACGAAAACATTGTGGATGCCAACCTCATACCTCTGCCCGATACCTATAAACGCAACATCGACTATTTGCAAATGCCCTTTTTTGCTCGCCTTGCTTGGGGCAAAGAGAAGAAAGGACTTATGTTCTACTTCCTTGTTGGACCACAAATCGGATTCATGATTAACGAAAGCGAAGAACGCAGTGCGCAATGGACACTCAACACGAATGGCATCCCCAATCGTCCCAACGGCGTTGCAGAGCAGTACGACCTCAAGGTGAAAAACAAATTTGACTATGGTATAACGGGCGGTATCGGTGTAGAATTGAACACCAATTGCGGACACTTCCTCGTTGAGGGCAGATACTACTACGGCTTGGCTGACGTCTTTGGCAATGCTAAACGCGACTTCTTCTCGCGCTCCAACCACTCTACGATTGTAGCAAAAGTAAGTTACCTCATTGATATCAATTAAAAAATAAGCAAACAAGCTCACCTAATTCATGAAATTATCTGAACTTTCAACTGGCGAAATTGGCATCATTGCAAAGGTTTCGGGTCACGGCGGATTTCGTAAAAGATTGGTAGAAATGGGGTTTACGAAGGGCACAACAATCAAAGTAGTACTCAATGCCCCGTTGCGCGACCCCATTGAATACGAACTGATGGGCTACAAAATTTCGCTTCGAAGAGAAGAGGCTGCCCTTGTTGAAGTCATAAGCAAGGAAGAGGCTGAAAGCACCTCCTTACAGACACGCTCTTCAGGACTAAACGCACTCACTCCGAGCGATGAGGACAAGGCCGAAATAGAAAAAAGAATGAAGAATTTGGCTGAAAAGGAGGGCCACACCATCACCATAGCCTTAGTAGGTAATCCCAACTGCGGTAAAACTTCATTCTTTAATTTAGTCTCTGGACGCAAAGAGCATGTGGGCAACTATGCCGGCGTCACAGTTGACTCTAAAGAAGCCATTTTTACATATCAGCATGGCAAGTCGAAAGAGTCGTACACCATTAAACTTATCGACCTGCCCGGCACATACTCCCTTTCTGTTTATAGCCCAGAGGAACGCTTTGTACGCCAACAACTCATAAATCAAACACCCGATGTTGTCATCAACGTAGTCGATGCTACCAACCTTGAGCGTAATCTCTACCTTACGACTCAACTGCTGGACATCAACCTACGCCTTGTCGTAGCACTCAATATGTTCGACGAATTCAAGTCGAGCAAGGCACAACTCGACATCGAACAACTCTCTGTGCTATTGGGCACTCCAATGGTGCCAACAATCTCGCGCATTGGCGAGGGGATTTTTGAGGTCATTGAGCGAGCAATCGATGTCTATGAAGGCCAATCGCCCATTGCACGCCACATTCACGTCAACCACGGCACAACAATTGAGCATAGCATCAATCGCATCAAGCGCTCCATCCAGAAAAATGCGCAGATTCGACATAAGTACTCCACACGATATCTCTCTATTAAACTGCTTGAAGGCGACAACGAATACAACTCATTCATTGACACGCTCCCCAATCACGACGAGGTCGTAAGCACCCGTTACGAAGAGCAACTGCGCATCCAGCAGGAATTAGGCACTTCAGCAGAAGAGGCATTAATCGATGCTAAATACGGCTTCATTCGAGGAGCGCTGCGCGAAACTTATACCAAACCGCGCACACAGAGCAAAGCCTCCACCTTGCGTGACCGCATCGATGCCATCGTAGCCCACAAATGGTTAGGCTTCCCCTTGTTTTTTCTCCTGCTCTACCTAATGTTCGAGTGTACCTTCACGCTTGCAGAATATCCTATGAGCTGGATAGAGTCGATTGTAGCGCACATTTCGGCATACATAGACTTTACCATGCCCGACGGTCCGCTCAAGGACATGATTGTAGATGGTGCTTTAGCAGGCGTAGGTAGTGTAATCGTGTTCCTTCCGAGCATCCTGATTCTCTATTTGTTTATGTCTTTGCTTGAGGACAGCGGCTATATGGCACGTGCAGCCTTCATTACAGACAAACTCATGCACCACATCGGACTTCACGGCAAATCAATGATACCCCTCATCATGGGTTTTGGCTGCAACGTACCCGCAGTTATGGCCACGCGCATGATTGAGCATCCACGCAGTCGTTTGGTCACCATGCTCATCCTCCCCTTCATGTCGTGCTCAGCGCGCATGCCTGTGTATCTGCTTTTCGTCAGCGCCTTCTTTCCTGAGCATGGAAGTTTGATTCTGCTCGGTCTCTACGCATTAGGCATTGTCGTAGCCATCATCCTGAGCCGCATTCTGAGCCAATGGTTAACACTCCCTACCGACATACCCTTCGTAATGGAGCTACCTCCCTACCGCGTACCTACACTGCGCTCCGTTTGGCGCCACACTTGGGAAAAGGGCAAACAATACCTCCGAAAGATGGGCGGACTCATCCTCTCCTTCTCCATCGTCATTTGGGCACTCAACTACTTCTCGCCCTCAGACTTTACAGATGAAAAGAGCGCAGACCAAACATCCTACCTCGAATACCTCGGCCATGCCATTACGCCAGTATTTGCACCAATGGATTATGACTGGCAAATGTCCGTAGGCATCATTAGTGGTGTGGGAGCCAAGGAACTGGTGGTCAGCACGCTCGGTGTACTCTATACCGACTCTGATTTCGACGAGACCGATGCAACACACACTGCACAGCTCACACAGAGCCTCACCGGTCACATCAGCCCCGCCAGCGCGCTCTCCTA
>JAFOWI010000268.1 GCA_017425985.1 Bacteroidaceae bacterium
ATACACCTTTTGCAGAATCATAATCACGCCGCCCACTGTTGCTGCGCTCACGAGAACGCCGATGAACTTGTAGGTTTCCTGATACTTAGGCGTGCTGCCGAGCCAGTAACCAATCTTGAGGTCGGTGATGAACGCGCCGGCGCTGGAGAGTGCCGTACAAACCACACCGCCCATAATCAATGCTGCCACCATACCGTGTGTGCCGTTCAGGCCTACGAGCATCATGATGATGCTGGAGAGGATGAGCGTCATGAGTGTCATACCGCTCACGGGATTCGAACCGACGATGGCAATGGCGTTTGCCGCAACCGTCGTGAAGAGGAAGGCGATGACAGCCACAATCAGGATGCCCACGATGGTGAAGAGCAGGTTGCCCTCCATGGGACCCACGAAGAAGAACACGGTCGTAACCAGGATGGTGAGGAGCGTACCGATGGCGATAATCTTCATCGAGAGGTCGCGCTGTGTGCGCACTTCCTCGGTCTGCTGACCGCTGCCCTTCGAAATCTTGCCAATCAAGGCAAAGGCGCTCTTAATCACGCCCCAACTCTTTACCACACCGATGATGCCCGCCATGGCGATGGCACCGATGCCAATGCTCTTGGCATAGCCGAAGATTTGTTCGGCGCTGGCATTGCCTGCCGCAACTCCGTTTGCCACTTCAAGGTCGGGGAAAAGGAGCGAAATCGCGGGAACGATGCCCCACCAAACGAGGGCAGAACCGGCGCAAATGATTGTAGCATACTTCAAACCCACGATGAAACCCATACCGAGGAGCGCAGCGCTCGTGTTGCAGGAGAACACCAACTTAGCCTTGTCGGCAATGGTGCTACCGAGTTCGCAACAGCGGCTGGTGAAGTTTTCGTTCCAGAGGCCGAAGGTAGCCACGGCAAAGTCGTAGAGACCGCCAATCAAACCCGCTACGAGCAGGGGCTTGGCACTGCTGCCGCTCTTCTCGCCCGAGAGGAGGATTTGCGTTGAAGCCGTGGCTTCGGGGAAGGGATACTTGCCGTGCATTTCCTTTACGAAATACTTGCGGAAGGGGATGAGCAAGAGGATGCCGAGCGCACCGCCGAGCAACGAAGCGAGGAAAATCCAAAGGAAATTAACGGTGATTTCGGGGTGCGTGTGTTGCAGGATGTAGAGGGCGGGGAGCGTGAAAATCGCACCTGCCACAATCATGCCCGAACAAGCACCGATGCTCTGAATGATGACATTTTCGCCCATGGGGTCCTTGCGATGTGTTGCGCCTGCCACGCCCACGGCAATAATCGTGATGGGGATGGCGGCTTCAAACACCTGACCCACTTTCAGACCCAGATAAGCCGTAGCGGCGGAGAACAGGATGGCCATCAGAATACCCCACGTAATGGACCATGGCGTCACTTCGCGGTACTGCTTTCCTGCCTCCATCAGCGGCTGATACTCTTCGCCCTCGCGCAGTTCGCGAAAGGCGTTTTCAGGAAGGTTGGTTTCTTTCATTGTGATGAATTGAATTGTGTTTGATTAGATTTTGTACTTGTTTAAATCGCCCTTTTTGCGGAGCATGGTGCGCACGTCTGAGGCAGATTTCTTGAAGCGGTTTTGGAGCACAGTGTAGAGCGAATTTTGCGACCCATAACCACTGCGGCCAGTTACCTCGCGTATGGGCAGGTCCGTATAGCGCAGCAAGTCGCATGCAAGGCGAAGGTGGTAGTCGTCCGTTAACTCTTTCACCGTTATGCCGCAGAGCGCACGGCAGAGTCCGTTGAGTTCCGTTCGTGTCAGTCCGTAGCGAGCGGCGAAACTATCAACATTGGCGCCGCCCTTGGTCAAGTAAACGAGTAGCGCGTCCATCACGTTGATGCCCGTGGGCGCGAGATTGCGTTCAAGCGCAACGTAGGTGTAGTTGCCGTCTTCGTCGTAAATGCGCTTCTTGCTGAAGGGCGTCAGGTAAAGATCGTCGAGCGTAAACTGAGGTTGTGGCACAGCATTCGCAGGTGCGTTGGGTGTGTTTGTGTTATTCATGACTGTAGATTTTGATTAAAATGTCCTCAAAATTATCGAATTCCCAGCAATTTACCACACGTTTTTACTCAAAAACATCATTTTCGTGAAATTTGTACCCGTAAATTTCACGAAATACATCTATTTGGTTAAATCCGACCCTTCGAATTTCACGAAATACATCTATTTGGTTAAATCTGCCCCCTCGGATTTCACGAAATACATCTATTTGGTTAAATCTGACCCCTCGAATTTCACGAAATACATCTATTTGGTTAAATCTGACCCCTCGAATTTCACGAAATATATCTATTTCGTTAAATCTGACCCCTCAGAATTACTCAACCACTGTTGTTTCATTAAATCTGACCCCTCAGAATTACTCAACCATCGGTGTTTCGTTAAATCTGACCGCTCGGAATTACTCAACCACCGGTGTTTCGTTAAATCTGATCTATCAGAATTACTCAACCGCCGGTGTTTCGTTAAATCCGATTAGTCCATGCGGTCGCGATAATCCTCGTAGCGGTAGTTGCGGAGCACTTCGAGCGTGCCGTCCGTGCGTAGCAGCGCCAGCGAGGGGTGGTGGATACCGTTGAACATGTTGGTCTTCACCGTTGTGTAGTGAATCATGTCCTCAAAGATGAGGGTGTCGCCCACTTGGAGCGCGCGCTCAAAGCGCCAGTAGCCCATGAAGTCTCCCGAGAGGCAGGAGTTGCCGCCGAGGCGATAAACGGTGGTGTCGGTTTCGTGGCCCGCAGCGTCGTCGCCTTCGAGGGTTTCTGCGCCGCGAACGCGTGGCCAGTAGGGCATTTCGAGGCAGTCGGGCATGTGGCAGGTGAACGACACGTTGAGGATGGCGGTCTTGATGCCGTGGTTTTCAACGATGTCCACCACCTTCGACACGAGCGGTCCCGTTTGCCAAGCAAAGGCGCTACCGGGTTCGAGGATGACCGTGAGGTTGGGATATTTCGCGCGGAAGTTTTGGAGCAAACCGATGAGGTGGTCCACGTCGTAGTCAGCGCGCGTCACGAGGTGGCCGCCGCCCAGATTGAGCCACTTCACCTTGGGGATCCATGTGCCAAACTTCTCCTCGATGTGGCGGAGCGTGTTTTCAAGTGCGTACGACGAACTTTCGCAATGGCAGTGGCAGTGGAAACCTTCAATCTGCGCGGGTAGTTCCGCGGGCAGGTCCTTTGCCAACACGCCGAAGCGCGAACCGGGAGCGCAGGGGTTGTAGAGGTCGGTCTTGATTTCGCTATACTCGGGATTGATGCGCACGCCGCACGAAACGCCCTTTGCTCTGTCGGCAAAACGCGCAAACTGGCTGAGCGAGTTGAAGGAAATGTGGCTGGAACATTTTGCGATTTCATCAAACGTTTCGTCCTCGTAGGCAGGGGAGTACGTGTGTGCTTTCGAACCAAATTCTTCAAACGCCAGGCATGCTTCGTAGAGCGACGATGCCGTAGTGTGCGTGATGTATTCGCGGAAGATGGGGAACGTCTTCCAAAGCGCAAATGCCTTGAAAGCCAAGATAAATTCTACGCCAGCGCGCTCCGCAATGCTCCTGATGAGCGAGAGATTGCGGCGCAACTTCTCTTCTTCAAGAATGTAGCAGGGCGAGGGATGATTAGGGTAGGGATTTGTATACATAGTTTTGAAAGGAGAAATGGGAAAGGAGAGAGGGGAAAGGAGAGAGGGGAAATGAGAAATGAGAAAGGAAAAAGGAGAGAGGAGAAATGAGAGAGGAAAAATGCCATGCGGAGCGTGGTTCTGCTTGAGTCGTGCGGAGTGTTTTTATGCTTGATTCGCGCAGAGTCCCTGTCCGCTTGTCTCGTATGGACGCACGCCGTGCGTCCTTCCTCAATCGAGATTCATCGCCAAGCAATGTGCATGCGTCCTTCCCATAGTTCCGCAAATCCTCTGGTTTTTACTAAAAAGAAAGGAAAAAGGAGAAATGGCTGACGCGTTAATGTACCGCACGGTCTTTCTCCTTTCTCCTTTCTAATTTTTAGAAAAGGATGTTCATATTACATGATGCCGCGTTCGCGGAGTTCGAGCTGCCACTTCCAAGCTGTGCTGAGTGAGTCTTCAAGTGTGTGAACAGCCTTCCAACCGAGCTTCTGGTTTGCCTTGTCAACGTTACCCCAAACCTTTTCGATGTCACCAGGACGACGCGCAACCACCTTGTAGTTCAACTTCACGCCTGTGCACTTTTCGAATGTGTTGATGAGTTCGAACACTGTCACGCCCTTACCTGTACCAACGTTGTAGATTTCAACAGGTTCTTCGTTCTTGCCGTTGAGGATGCGTTCCATTGCGCAAACGTGAGCCTTCGCCAAGTCGATAACGTAGATGAAGTCGCGGATGCAAGAGCCGTCGGGAGTGTCGTAGTCGTCACCGAACACTGAGAGGCATTCGCGGATACCGATAGCAGTCTGAGTGAGGTAAGGAATCAAGTTAGCGGGCACACCGTTGGGCATTTCGCCGATGATTGCAGAGGGGTGAGCGCCGATGGGGTTGAAGTAGCGGAGGAGGATCGCAGAGATGGGAGCACCACTCTTCACGTAGTCCTGAACGATTTCTTCGTTGATAGCCTTAGTGTTACCGTAGGGGCTTTCAGCCTGCTTGAGGGGAGCGTTTTCAGTAACGGGGAGGTTTTCGGGATCGGGCTGACCGTAAACTGTGCAGCTTGAAGAGAAAATGATACCCTTAACGTTGTACTTAGGCATCAACTTGAGAAGGTTGATGAGCGAAACGATATTGTTTTCGTAGTACTTCAAAGGCTTTTCAACACTTTCGCCTACAGCCTTAGACGCTGCAAAGTGAATGATACCTTCGATGCCGGGATACTTCTGGAACACCGCTTCGAGCTTGGGATAGTCGCAGCAGTCCACTTCTTCGAAAGCAGGACGAATGCCCGAAATCTTTTCGATGCCATCAACGACATCAGCCTTAGAGTTTGAAAGGTTGTCGATGATAACTACATCGTAACCCGCTGCTTGAAGTTCAACAGTAGTGTGTGAACCAATAAAACCAGTACCACCGGTTACCAAAATTGTCTTTTTCATTGAATTTATAAGATTAGAGTTAATTTCCGAAGCGAAATTACAAATAATTTCTTAAAAAAAGTAAATCGTGTTTAAGTTTTTAAGATTTTACTGATACTATCTATCAATTTGTTATTTGTTTGCGCGTTTATCTTTCCTTAGCAATGAAGCGGCATCAGTGAAGAACTTATCTTCATAATCTAATTTTCTCTTCTTAAATCACTTAAACAGCTTTGAGATGTAGCCGAAGATACCGCCTGAAGAGTTTTTCTTCTCTGAAACAGTCGGTGTGTCCTGATTTTGAGTATCTTCCGTGGGCGCCGCCTCATCATTGATGACATTCACTACTCTGACGAGCCATGCTGAGTGGTTGTCGCGATTATTGGCTGTAAGCTTCTTGATTAATTCGGCTTTGTTTTGGATGTCGCCCGTACGATTCGAGAAGATGTATTTGATGTTCGTATCTTCCATCTGTTCCAAGATTCCATCCGAACAAAGCATGAAGTAGTCGCCGGTTTGTACGTCGGCAGAACGGCAGAGGTCGGCTTTGCATCTACGCTCCATCTTTGGTTGCATGGCGCGAGTAATGATGTTTTTATGAGGATAGTTACGAGCTTCTTCGGGGGTGAGTTCTCCTATTTTTAGCAGGTCGTTGACCAGTGAGTGGTCCTGCGTTTGGAAAACGATGCGCGTATCTTCGGCTGTATCGGCTGGGCGAATGTGGTAAACCCTGCTGTCGCCGATATGAGCTATAGCTATTCCGCTTTTGTAGAACTTGAGCATTGTAAGCGTTGTGCCCATCTTCTTTGCTGCTCCATTGTCCTGTTTGTCGAGTTCTTCGTAAGCTGCAATAAGCGCTGCCTTGAAATCGTCATCGGTGAAGTCGCCTTCAGCCTCGGGGCATGTTGAATGTATGGAGCGCGCAAAACTTTCGCACACTGTGCTGCTCGCCACTTCGCCCGACGAATGTCCGCCCATGCCATCACAAAGAATGAAAAGCCTGTCGGCTGTCGTTGCATTATTGTGTGCCGGGTAGATAGAGTCTTCTTGTTTAGGACGAGGACCTTGTTCCCAGATGGAGCAAGTTTCGAGTTCGAATTTCATAGATGTAGGTGGTTAGCATTGGAGTTCTGTAGCTTCTTCGGCTTCTTCGTCTTTGCATTCAAATCGAAGGGTGATGTCGGGCATCTTGATGACATCTCCATGTTTGAGCACGAGGCAGATGCCGTATTCAAGTTCAATGTCGCACACAAATGTTTCGTTGACTTGTTGCTTATAGAGCGAAACGCTGTGTTTGTAAATATTGGGTGCCGTCTTTACTACATTTATCACAATGTGTTCGCGACTGATTCGGTTAGCTCCAGCGGGTAATTCGAGTTGAATGGTTGCATTTGAAACCGAAGCTTTTCGACCGATGATATTTTTACCCTCCTGCAGATTGTAAATTGTAGCTTTCGCATCGTTCATCACGCGCAGGTGGCCTAATGCTTGAGTTGCGTTTGAGTTGGTTGCAATGCCGTAGTCTGTAGCCGATTCGTCTTTTCGAACCGTGTCTTTAATGAATTCTGTAAAAGGCGATTTTTCTTTACAGATAGGGCATATCGGCGATTTCTTTTCGATGCCTTCAACCATTTTGGCGCGCAATTTTGCGCCACAATGCGGGCATTTTAAGTTTATTGTTTGTACACTCATTGTTCGTTTGTTGTTTATTTTTGTTTTTTCCAAATCATCACAGGCATGTCGTCAGGAAAATTTCCCCACATAACGGGATGTTGGAGTTTTCCGGTAAGATTTACGACTTTAGGATTTACGTATTCGAAGATTTCGCGTGCCGTAATGATGCGGTCCTTGTTTTTGTCCGCATCTCCGCGCATGCCTTTCTGAAGATAGTTTGTGAAAATTCCATTCTTCCATGTAGAGATTTCGCGCGAAGTTTCGTTGCCACGCGATGAAAGGAAAAGCATTACGTTAGCTGAGCGCGAAAGCGAATCCACCGCTTGTGCTGTTGTCCCGTCATCGTTCTGACTTCTTAGATTTCCGGCATAACAGGCGTCGATAAACATAGTTTTGTTTAAGCACTTGCTTTTCGACATAGCCTCGCGGATTTCAGCATAAGTCAGCTCGCCATTGTAAGCCTGCAGGCCGTTGCGGCTACCGCTTCCATGTCCGCTAAAATAGAACACGACAACATCGTTCTTCTGCGCATTGCGATAAACCTGGCGCATAGCTGCCAATATGTTTTGTTTTGTCGCTTGCTTGTTGAGTAGTTTGCAATATTTCAAATCGGCATTCTTCTCGTAAATCCAGGTGATAATATTTGCGTCGTTAACAGGAAGACGTAAGTCGTAATTATCGCCGGGATAATCAGAAATACCCACAGAAACCAAGTAAACTTTTCCACTAAGAAGAAGTGGTATTAAGAA
>JAFOWI010000269.1 GCA_017425985.1 Bacteroidaceae bacterium
ATGCAGGCTGTGAGTCGTGAACTTTCACCAAAACTCTCCAAGCATTCTGACGACATCAACTTGAACCCCGAACTCTTTGCTCGCGTAAAGGCGGTGTATGAAACAACGGATACTGCGGCACTTACAAAGGAACAGAAGAAGTTGCTCAGCGAAACTTACAAGGGATTTGTGCGCAGCGGTGCAAACCTTGACTCACTCGGACAAGCGCAACTCCGCGAGTTGAACAGCGAAATCGCCCTCCTTCAGTTGACTTTCAGTCAGAATATGTTGGCTGAAACGAATGCTTTCCAACTCTTTATTGACAACGAAGCTGATCTCGCAGGTCTTCCCCAGAGTCTTATTGACAATGCTGCTGAAGCGGCAACTGCGGCAGGTCAGGAAGGTAAGTGGCTCTTTACATTGCATAATCCCAGTGTGATGCCCTTCCTCCAATATGCTGAAAATCGCGACCTTCGCCAGAAGATGTATGAAGGTTACACGAACCGTGGTAACAACAACAATGAAAATGACAATAAGGAAGTTGTTCGCAAACTCGTTGAAGCACGTATTAAGAAGGCGCATTTGATGGGCTATCAGAATTATGCTGCTTTCGCCCTCGAAACACGCATGGCAAAAAATGAAGCAGCAGTAACGTCGCTCTTTGAGCAAGTGTGGCCCGCAGTTGTGAAGAAAGCTAACGAGGAACTCAAGGACATCAAGGCTGAAATCAAGAAGGAAGGTAAAAACTTTGAACCCATGGGTTGGGACTGGAGTTATTATGCTAACAAGGCAAAGCAGGCGAAGTATGCGATGGATGAAAACGAACTCCGTCCTTACCTCAAACTTGAAAATGTGCGCGATGGTATGTTCTTGCTTGCCAACAAACTTTATGGCGTAACCTTCACGCAAATTGACAGCATCCCCGTTCCTCACCCCGAAGCTACCGCCTTTGAATGTAAGGATAAGGATGGCACGCATCTTGGTGTGCTTTACCTCGACTTCTTCCCCCGTGCTAGCAAGCGTGGCGGTGCATGGTGTGGTCGCTACCGCAATCAAACGTATGTTGACGGCGTGCGCAAGGCGCCTATCGTAACAGTGGTTTGCAACTTCTCAAAGCCTGCAGCAGGTCAACCTTCTTTGCTCACTGCAGATGAAGCATCAACAATGTTCCATGAATTTGGTCATGCTCTTCATTCACTCTTTGCTGATGTTCACTACTACGGCGTAGCAAGTGTTCCCCGTGACTTTGTGGAACTTCCTTCACAGATTATGGAACACTGGGTGTTTGAACCCGAAATGCTGAACCTTTATGCAAAGCACTATGAAACAGGCGAAGTGATGCCTACTAGCCTTGTTGAAAAACTCGAAAAGAGCGGCAAGTACGGTCAAGGTTTCGCTACTGCTGAATATTGGGCTGCAGCTTGGCTTGACATGGAATTCCACCTTTTGAACGAACTTCCTGAAAACCTTGACGTAATGGATTTCGAAAAGCAGATTATGGAAAAGATTCAGATGCCCAAGCAGATTGCTCCCCGCTATCGCACAACATACTTTAACCACACAATGGGGGGCGGATACACAGCAGGTTACTACAGCTACTTCTGGTCTGAAGTGCTCGATGCAGATGGTTATCAAGCGTTCAAGGAAACGGGTAACATCTTTAACCAAGAAGTTGCGGCAAAGTTCAGAGAATGTGTTCTCACTCCCGGCTGCATTGACGATGCTGACGTGATGTATCTCAATTTCCGTGGAGCAACGCCTAATATTGAACCCGTGTTGAAGAACCGTGGATTGAAATAAAATAATAAAATAGTCCAAAAAACATAAACCTATAAATGAGTGTGCCAAAGCCCTAAAAAGCCCATTGGCACACTTTTTTTGCTTCCTTTTTTTAAAAGTATGGATAAATAAATTTGTTCATCAGTCGCGGTTTACACCAAATTCTACATATCCTATACCTATTAGCCACAAGTAGTAAGCTACGACAGTTAGAAAAAATGTTTTTGCGACTGTCGGACGGCTACGACAGTTAGAAAAAATGTTTTTGCGACTGTCGGACGGCTACGACAGTTAGAAAAAATGTTTTTGCAACCGTCGGACGGCTACAACAGTTAGAAAAAATGTTTTTGTGACCGTCGGACGGCTACGACAGTTAGAAAAAATGTTTTTGTGA
>JAFOWI010000270.1 GCA_017425985.1 Bacteroidaceae bacterium
ACTGGTAACTCAACTAACCCCACACGCTTCCAGCACCCCGTAGCCGGTACTTACAAGAAGGAACGCGTACTCGCTGGTAAGCCTTACTTCTCAGTAGCTTCAGGTGGTGGTACTGGTCGTACACTTCACCCCGATAACATGGCAGCTGGTCCCGCTTCTTACGGTATGACTGACACACTCGGTCGTATGCACTCAGATGCACAGTTCGCTGGTTCATCTTCAGTGCCCGCACACGTAGAAATGATGGGCTTCCTCGGTATCGGTAACAACCCCATGGTAGGTTGTACAGTAGCTTGCGCCGTTCAGGCAGACCTCTACTTGAACAAGAAGTAATTCAAGCGACTTACGATAAACTTTAAGACTCCTGTAACTCCCGTAGTTACGGGAGTCTTTAGTCTTAGTACATTTATGAGTAAATTCATGTTGTTGTTTGTCAAGCGGATTTGGCTATGCACAATCTTCTTCGGGGTAGTCATGCCTTCGAAAGCAGCCGGGCGCTTTTCGGAATTCACAGAGAAACTTGAATCATTGCCTTATGGTTTAGGAATGTTAATTGCAATCTTCATGTTCTTTGTCCTTATTCTATCTTATGCCTATGACAATAAAGATAAAGAATCCAAAAGTTACGGACGGTTGATTGGCTTGGTGATATTCGTTGTTTTGTATATTGTTGTCGTTAGGTTGTTGTAGTCCGACGTTTTTACTTACTATGAAAATCGAAGAAGCCATACTATATTGCCTCGCAACTCAAAACCGAGGCATGCGCACGGAGCAGATTGCGGAAATGATAAACCGCCAACGCTTGCATATTCGCAAGGATGGGCAGCCCGTCACTTCAAATCAGGTCTATGCCGTGATTTGCCGCTATCCTGATACTTTTACAAAGGCCGAAGGACGGATTATGTTGATGATATAAATGTAATCAAAGATGATGAAAGCAAATACTTTCAAAGATAAAATAGTTATTGTAACCGGTGGTGCCAACGGAATTGGCAAGTGTATTGCCGATGAGTTCCGCAATGAGGGTGCCATTGTCTATGTGATTGACAAGCAAGAGGGAGCGCATTTCGTTGGAGACATTTCCAAGAAAGAGGTGTTGGAAGCCTTTGCTTCTGAAGTTCTGACCAGGCATGAGCGAGTGGATATCATCATCAACAATGCCTTACCATTGATGAAGGGGATAGACGAATGTTCCTACGAGGAGTTCCAGTATGCCTTGAGTGTGGGCGTGGCAGCACCCTTCTATTTGGTGAAATTGCTGAAGGACCATTTGGCAGAAGACGCCTCCGTCATCAATATCTCTTCTTCGCGCGACCGCATGAGTCAGCCGCAGACCGAGAGCTATACAGCTGCCAAAGGTGGCATAGCGGCACTCACGCATGCCCTGGCTGTAAGTCTGTCGGGGCGAGCAAGGGTGAACTCCATTTCTCCCGGTTGGATAGATACCGCCTACACCGTTTACGAAGGTCCCGACGCCACGCAGCAACCAGCAGGTAGGGTGGGAAACCCTATGGACATTGCCAATATGGTGCTGTTTCTGTGTAGCGACAAGGCGGGCTTCATTACGGGCGAGAATATCTGCATCGATGGAGGCATGACCCGCCAGATGATTTACCACGGAGACTGTGGTTGGAAGTTGGAAAATAATAATAATTAAAATGACAAGATGAAAAAAGAAGTGCTTCCGCAGGAAACCATGCGTGCCGAAGCCTTTTCGCTTTGGATGACGTCTCCAATGCCCATGGTTACATTGACAAAAACATTCAATGTCACTAAGCTGTTAAGGGCGAGCAAAAGGCGTGGAATCAAATTGAACGCCCTGCTTTGTTGGTGTATCGGAAAGGCTGCGAGCAACATCAAAGAGTTTTATCTCCTACCCGAAAAAGACAAACTCTTCAAATATGACAGCATTGCCATAAACGTAATTGTAAACAACAGCAAAGGAGGTATAAATTCTTGCGACATTGCATACACCGATGATGCCGAACAATTCGCCAAGGAATACAACCGGCTGACAGCGCAGGTTGCCACGCAGTGCAAGAGTTCGTTCCTTGAGGATTGTATGATTGTAGGGACTTCGGCAATGATAGGAACGGAACTCGATTGCATCGTAAACCAATACACCGAAAAGTTCAGCAACCCTATGCTCATGTGGGGCAGGTATCGACGTCATTGGTTCCGTACTACATTGCCCATATCGTTTCAGTTTCACCACGTGCAGATGGATGGCGGGCACGCTGCCAATTTTTTAGAGCAACTCCAACAAGTAATCAATGAATTATAGCAACCTTATGTTAGCATACACATACATAGAAAAAGGAAAGTTTGCTTTGGTGGAGAAACCGAAGCCTGTATTGATTGTTCCCACCGATGCCATTGTTCGCGTGACGATGGGAAGCATCTGCTCCAGCGACCTGCATATCAAGCACGGAAGCGTGCCTCGTGCCGTTCCGGGCATTACCGTGGGGCACGAAATGGTGGGGATTGTTGAAGAAGTTGGCGCAGATGTTACTCAC
>JAFOWI010000271.1 GCA_017425985.1 Bacteroidaceae bacterium
AATGTTGTATCAATAGCAGGACGCGTTTTTGATTATTGTCCGAAATTATCTGAAGTTACATGCTTAAATCCCATTCCTCCGGTGTTGGGCGAAGACTCGTTTATTGCAATAAGCCCCGCTGCAATTCTGCGTGTTCCCGAAGTTGAGGCTTATAAGGCGTCGGATTGGTCTCAGTATTTCCCGACTATTGTGGACTTGAATACAGACCTCAGCGGTATTAATGATTTGAAGATTGATGATAATAAATCAGCAGGCATCTACGACCTTGGCGGACGTAGCGTAAAGAATCCTATCAAGGGATGTATTTACATTGTGAACGGTAAGGCTACTATGTGGTAGTCGGAATAAGGATGTAGCTTGTAGCTACGATTACGGGTATCGGACGCTCTTGGGATGAGTGTTCGATACCCGTTGATTTATGAAGTAGCTCTTCGGTAGGGCTACACGAGGTGTTATAAGTCGTGCAACTTTAGAAAGGAATGATTTGCCATACGTCCTATTTTCTCTGTCCTTACATGACGTACTGAATGCCTACGGAGCAGGTCAGTGAGGGTTTGTATTTAAAGGCGTGTTTGTTGCTGAACATATTGTTCCAGAAAGCTTTGGGCGAGTGGTCTATCAACTTTGCTTTATGGTAGTAAGCGTAGCCGGCTTCGGCTTTGAAGGACAGATGTCTGGCAATTTTGTAACTCCCTTCTAAGGTTGCTTTAATCAGATTGTTGGTGTAAATTTTGTGGGCGTTGTCGGCTTTGACTACAGCCGAGAAACGCTCTGCATCGAAGGGCAGCAGCGCCAGGCGGAGTTTGGGAGTAAGCTGCGCAGACATCTTAAACTCGGGCATTCCGCGCATATTGAGTTCGTAAGTGATCCGACCGCTCTTCTTCCACGTGATAAACGGAACGGGGATGCATATCGGGTCACCATAAGCTGTAGTCATCACTACGCCGACGCCAAGATTCAGACCTTCCTTCACGTTGTACGAAAAGATGGCACCTGCCGTCAGCGCAAGGCTTTGCGCTCGAATGTAGTCAGCCGGTGCTTGCAGGCTCACCCCTGTCGTAGCAATCATGTTCCAGCGCGGCGCAATGGTGCGTATGTGTGTGAGCATGAGTCCCGTGTTGAGGATGTTTTCGGGATTAATAAGCGCTGCGCCTTCATCGTTGTTAAGGTGTGCGTACTTTCCGCTGAGCGTAGCCATCCATGTGCGAATGCCGCGTT
This sequence comes from Bacteroidaceae bacterium, assembly GCA_017425985.1. Classification (GTDB taxonomy): domain Bacteria; phylum Bacteroidota; class Bacteroidia; order Bacteroidales; family Bacteroidaceae; genus Alloprevotella. The sequence goes on from JAFOWI010000271.1 coordinate 1,219, forward strand.
GCGCATCGCGCTTCACGGACAGGGGGAGCATAATGCTTCCCGACACGTATTGCATACCGCCTCTGCCCACTTCCTGCTTATCCTTATTTTCAATACCGCTCGAAAGCAGATTGCCGTATTCAATATGTTGCCCCATGCCAACAGTAGGTAGGGTAACGCAACAAAGCAAAAGTATTTTCAGTATGGATTGAATCATAGGGTCTCTATAAAACTAAGGTAAAGTTTAGAGTATGGTGAACTGAATACGGCTTCCATCTTGCTTGTGAGCGTTTGTGCCCCTCGTTTACTCGACTACTAAAACTTCGTATTTTCTGCAAAATTACAAAGTTATAAACAAATTGTTGTTTTTACACAACCCTTTATGATAACAAAATTCATGTGAATCGCTTATAATTTTTTGTAGAGACACAAAATTTGTAAATTATTCATACTTATCATGCTTTATAAAAAACTTGTGTAACAAAATATAAAAACAAGTACTCTTTCTTTTCGTAAAAATACTTACTTTTGCGAATATAAATCAGTCTCTTAAAACTCACCCCCTAATGAAAAAATTTCTATTCGTCTTCATGGCGGTATTTGCCCTTGCGGCTTTGGGGCAGAAAAATCCTGTACAAATATCTGCCCTTCTTGACCGAATTGGGGGCGAAGGAACTTCATCGCGCATCGAGACACGTGTGAAGAATTCGCTTTCCAACGAAGGAAAGGACGTGTTCGAAATCAGTTCGCGAAAGGGTAAACCCTATATTCAGGGAAGTTCGCTCAGCGCACTGACTGCGGGTATAGGTTGGTATCTCAATCATTATGCACACGTCAACCTTTCGTGGAATCAACTCACGACCGATCTCTCGGCCGTAACACTCCCTGTGCCCAAAGAGAAAGAGCGCAGAGAATGTAGCGCAGACTATAGGTACTATCTCAATTACTGCACCTATTCCTACTCTATGGCATTTTGGACCAAGGAGCGTTGGGAGCAGGAAATCGACTGGATGGCGCTCCACGGCATCAACCTTCCCCTGGCACTCGTAGGTACTGACGTCGTGTGGAAAAACATGCTCACAGAGATGGGATATTCCCGCATAGACGTTGATAAGTTTGTTGCAGGTCCTGGTTTTCAGGCCTGGTGGTTGATGAATAACCTTGAAGGGTGGGGCGGCCCGAATCCCGACTGGTGGTACGAACGCCAAGAACAACTCTGTCAGTTTATCCTCGGCAGAATGCGCGAATTCGGCATGGATCCCGTCTTGCCCGGTTATAGCGGCATCTTGCCCAGCAACGCTACAGAGAAAATGGGCGTAAAGGTTATCGACCAGGGATATTGGTGCTCGGGTTTTCGCCGACCTTCATTCTTGTTGCCGACAGACGAACGCTATGCTGAAATTGCGCAACTCTATTACAAGCATCTGGCTCAAGTGATGGGTAAATCGAAATATTACAGCATGGACCCCTTCCACGAAGGAGGACGTACGAATGGTATCAATCTAAAAGTGGCATTCAATACCATATATCAGGAAATGCAGAAGCATTCTTCCGGCGCAGTATGGGTGATGCAGAGCTGGGGTGATAATCCGCGTCAGGAAGCATTGGATACCCTTGAAAAGGGCGGACTACTTGTGCTCGACCTCTATTCGGAAGGTTTGGCAAAGTGGGTCGAAAAGAAGGGGTATTCAGGACATGACTTCGTTTGGTGTATGCTTCACAATTTCGGAGGAAAGACGGGTATGCACGGACGTTTTGACACGATGTTGACAGGTTATTACAACGCTTTGGAACAATACCCCAACGGCACGAAGGGTATCGGAGCCATTCCCGAAGGATTGGAAACAAGTCCGATTCTTTACGACTTGCTGTTTGAATTGCCATGGATGAAGCGCGAAGAGTGTAAAGATTGGATGCAACGATATACCGAGGCGCGCTATGGAGCGAAGAGCGAGGCGATGGAGAAGGGATGGGACGTTTTGGCTAAATCCGTGCTGAATTGCCCCCAACCTATGCAGGATGTTGAGGCTGTAATCTGTGCGCGTCCTGCGCTTAATGTAATGCGTGTTTCAGGATGGGGTACTACCAAGATTTATCACGACATCTGCAAAGTGCGTGAGGCGGCTGCATTAATGCTTAAAGAAAAGCATCGTTTCAAAGATAATCTAAATTATGAATACGACATCACAGACGTGGTGCGCCAAACGCTGACAGACTCTACTTACTACCTCCTTAAAGATATTGCCACAAGTCATAAGAACAAGGATATGGATGCGTTCAAGAAACAATACGCTGTTTTCCTTGAAATCTTGAGTGACCTCAACCGCTTGCTCTCGCAGGTAGAACCTTTTAAATTGGAAACCTGGACGCAGTCGGCAAGAAACGTATGCAACGAAGTGCAAGGCACGACTGAGGAAGACAGAGATTGGATGGAGTGGAACGCACGTACGCTAGTTTCTGTATGGGGACCTGAGCAATGTGCCGAACGAGGTCGCTTGCACGACTACTCCAGTCGTCAGTGGGGCGGAATGCTCAACGACTTCTATCGTGCACGTTGGGAGATGTTCTTTAAAGCCTTGGAAGAAGGCAAGAACATTACTTCGCCCGAATGGTTTAAGTGGGAGGACCAATGGAGCAGAAGCAAGACGATTACCAATGTCTCAAAGGAATCTCCTATTTCCGTAGCTGAAGAACTGTTTAATAAGTACTTCAAACAATAATAAGTCCTACTTGCAAATCTCTAAATGACATATTGCTTATGTTACGAAGTTGTATATTCTTACTCGCATCCATTGTAGGATGCATTGCAACCTGGGCGCAATCAGTACGTACGGTTTGCTCGCCCGATAAAAAGATTAAGGTAGAAGTGACGCTTGCCGATGGCATCACTTATAGCGTATATAATGGCACAGAGTTGGTGCTCGATGCATGTCGATTGTCGCTTGATGTAAATGGAAAGGTATTGGGTTCTTCGCCCCGACTGAAGCAAGCAACCACGCGCTCTGTTTCCGAAGTAAAACGCCCGTTTCTGCACCTTAAATATGCGGCGGTGCCTAATGAATACAACGAACTAAGACTGCAGATGAAGGATGACTATGCTGTTGTGTTCAGAGTCTTCAACGACGGCATGGCCTACAGATTTGAGACTGCATTAAAGGGAAACATTCAGGTGAATCACGAAGATATTACAGTCTTTTTCCCTCACGATACGCAGTTGGTGCTTCAGCAGAGCGACCGCTATCGTAGTTCCTATGAAGAACGTTATGCTTTCACAAAGGTTGCTGATTGGCATAGCTACCATAAGATGGCACATTATCCGATTTTGGCAACAACTCCTGCTGGAACAAAACTATTGATGAGCGAAGCCGACCTTGTCGATTATCCTGCGGCTTTCTTCCGCAGCAATGATGCTGATGGCATTTCTTCCGTATTTCCAAGGGTGCCTGCGGCTGAGAAACCTCGTAGCGACAAGAGCAACGACGTGTTGCTTCGTGAGCGCTATATTGCAGCAACTTCAGGCACACGCACTTTTCCTTGGCGCTACTTTGTCATTACGAGCGATGATGCAGGGTTGATTGAAAACACCATGACGTGTTGTTTGTCGCAAGATAGCAAACTGGATGATGTGTCGTGGATTCAGCCAGGACAGGCAAGTTGGGAATGGTGGAATGGTGCCGTGCCTTACGGAGCTGATGTTGACTTCAAGGCGGGGTTGAACGTCGAAACTTATAAGTACTTCATGGATTTTGCTGCGAAGTATGGCATTGAATATATCGTGATGGACGAAGGATGGGCAAAAGATAATATGGATGCCTTCACCCCGAATCCCGATTGCGACTTGCACGAGATTATTGCGCATGGCAAGAAAGTGGGGGTGGGCGTCATCCTTTGGCTTACATGGAGATGTGTAGAAGCGAATCCCGGATTGTTCGCACAATTTGAGAAGTGGGGCGTAAAAGGGGTGAAGATTGACTTTATGGACCGAAGCGACCAATGGATGGTAAACTTCTATGAGCGAACCGTAAGGGAAGCGGCGAAACATCATATCTTCGTGGATTATCATGGCGCCTTCAAACCTGCAGGACTTGAATACATGTATCCCAACTTGCTTTCGTATGAAGGCGTTGTAGGTATGGAGCAGATGGGTAATTGCAAACCAGAGAACAGCATTTATCTTCCGTTCATACGCAATGCTGTTGGAGCCATGGAATATACACCTGGCGCCATGTTTAGCATGCAGCCCGACAACTATGCAGCGCGCCGCCCCAATTCGGGCAGCATCGGTACGCGCGCTTACCAGATGGCACTCTTTGTAGTGTTTGAGTCAGGACTTCAGATGTTGGCCGACAATCCTACGCTCTATTATGATAATGATGAGTGTACGCAGTTCATCGCTTCCGTTCCCGTGCTTTGGGACGACACAAAGGTGCTTTCCGCTAAGCTGGGCGACCATGTAGTTGTTGCCAAACGGAGTGGGGAACAATGGTTCATCGGAGGTATGACGGCTGAGCGCAAGGAACCGCTGGAATTCGACGTGAAACTCGATTTCCTTCCCGAAGGTGCATCCTTCACTTTAACCTCGTTTGAAGACGGTGTAAACGCCGATCGCCAAGCCATGCATTACGTCAAACGCGTGCAAACCGTTCGTCGTGGCGACGTGGTTAAACTCCGAATGGTGCGTAACGGAGGTTATGCCGCATGTATTAGCGCTAAATAGTGGACTGCCCCAAACGAAAAAAACAGACATTTAATGACTTAAGCAAGTAGCGCTTGAAATAAACAACACTACTTGGAAAAAATTATAAAAAACAGCGGTTAGATTGACTATCGCTTATTATTTTATGATCACCTTCACCATTGCACTCATTGTGCTCATCCTTGGCTATTGGATTTACGGTTCTTACGTGAACCGTATTTTTGGTCCGGACGACCGCAAAACGCCTGCTGTTACCATGGCAGACGGCGTAGATTATATCCCCCTGCCGAATTGGAAAATCTTTATGATTCAGTTCTTGAACATTGCAGGGCTCGGTCCCATCTTTGGGGCGATTATGGGGGCACAGTTTGGCACGACATCTTATCTCTGGATTGTGTTCGGAACCATCTTTGCAGGGGCGGTGCACGACTTCTTCTCGGGCGCCTTGTCTATCAGAAACGGCGGCGAGAGTCTGCCCGAAATCGTTGGGCGCTATTTGGGACTGCGCACGAAGAAGGTGATGACCGTCTTTACGATGGTGTTGATGATACTGGTGGGCGCTGTGTTCGTGAGCGGTCCTGCGGAGTTGATTGCAGGCATGACGCCCGACTGGATGGATGCCTACTTCTGGATTGTCGTCATCTTCACCTATTACGTGCTCGCCACGTTGATGCCCGTGGATAAGATTATCGGTAAGGTCTATCCGCTCTTTGCCTTCGCCCTATTGTTTATGGCGATGGGCGTGTTGGTGATGCTTTATGTTAAGAGTCCCGACCTGCCTGAAATGTGGAACGGATTTGGAACGAAGTACGAGGCGAGTCCGATATTCCCCATGATGTTCATCTCCATTGCTTGTGGCGCCATCAGCGGTTTTCACGCCACACAATCGCCCCTTATGGCGCGTTGCATGAAGTCGGAAAAACATTGCCGCCCCATCTTTTACGGAGCGATGGTTGCCGAAGGTGCGGTGGCACTGATTTGGGCGGCTGCTGCCACTTACTTCTTCCACGAAAACGGTGTGATAGATGCCGAAACGGGTAAGGCATTCTCGGGAGCAGCCGTAGCAACACGCATTTCGAATGAGTGGCTCGGCACGTTGGGTGGCATCTTAGCCATTCTCGGCATTGTGGCTGCGCCCATCACGAGTGGCGACACCGCGCTGCGCTCCGCACGCTTGATTGCCGCCGACTTCCTACACATCGACCAAACTCCCATTCGCAAGCGCTTGATGATATGTATTCCGCTGTTCCTGCTCACCATCGGTGTGCTCGTTTACAGCCTCAGCGATGCGGAAGGGTTTAAGATTATCTGGCGCTACTTTGCGTGGTGTAACCAAACGCTCTCCGTCTTTACCCTTTGGGCCATCACCGTTTACTTGGTGCGCCACGGGAAGAACTTCTACATTGCCCTCTTGCCCGCTTTGCTCATGACCTTGGTCTGCTCCACTTACATTTGCATCGCGCCCGAAGGTCTCGCCTTGCCTCAACCCATTTCCTACTTCATTGGTGGCACCTGCGCCATCATCGCCCTCATTTGGTTTATAGGGTGGTACAGGAAAGAAGGGAAGATAGTAGGGTAAGTAATAGTTCACAGAAAAGAAAGTACTTATATATAATTGTTATAGACTTATGAAAGTAAAAGATTTTTTCATGAAGAGTCGTTATGGGTTCGTAATGCTCTTTGCCGCATGTAACCTCATGTTTTGGGGTTGTAATGATGATGATCCAGTTGAGAATAAGGTGCCCGACTTGCCTACACAAGAGGATCCAGTTGAAAGCAAGGAGCCCGACTTGCCTACACAACAGATTGTTGTTTTGTATGACAACGATGTGCATTGTACTGTCGATGGTTACCCAATGCTTGTTACGGCTCGTAATGAATGTTTGTCACGCACGAATTATGTCTCAACAGTGTCCAGCGGGGACTTCTCAAGTGGCGGATTTGTAGGTGCCGTTTCTAAGGGGGAATAAATTGTCGAGTTGATGAATTATGTAGGCTATGATGTGGTAGCTTTGGGTAATCATGAACTGGATTACGGCATGTCGCAAATGTTTAAGCTTACGGAGGCATTGGATGCTTCGGTGGTGTGTGCGAATCTTAAGAATGTGCAAACTGGAGCTTATCCCTATCCTGCTTATAAGATAATTCGTTATGGGGAAGTGGATGTGGCTTATATAGGTTTTACCACCACGACAACCGGCACCGTTACGAGTTTGTGTGACGAACAGGGCAATCCGCTTTATAGTTTTATGCGCGAGAATTTTTATGAAAATGCGCAACACTTCATCAACAAAGCTCGCCAAGAGGGTGCCGACTATGTCATAGCGCTTGCGCATTTGGGCGACACTCCTAAAACAGGAGGTCACGCAAATTCTATGGATCTCATCAGTAGCACTACGGGCCTGAATGCCGTCATCGACGCTCACGACCATCATGTCATCGAACAGCAGCTTGTCAACAATAAGGAGGGTCGCCCTGTATTGCTCACTTCTTCGGGAAGCAATTTTCAATACATTGGTCAGTTGACCATCAATACCGACGGTACGCTTGAATCTTCCCTTATCAATACTTCCGATGGCGCAGTTGCGGCTGATAGTGATTGCCAACAATTTGTGGAACAACTGAAGGAGAAGGTGAGTGAAAATGGTAATTTCGTTGTAGGTAGTAGTGAGGTGGACCTCACCATTTACGATGCCGACGGTAAGCGTATTGTACGCAAGCAGGAATCCAACCTCGGCGATTTTTGTACCGATGCCTTGCGCACATTTACGGGTGCTGACATCGCTCTCGTTAACGGTGGTGGTATTCGTACTGACATAAAGCGTGGCGATATTTTGTTTAACGACCTCATCAATGTGATGCCCTTCGGCGATATGATTGCTACGGGTACACTTTCGGGTGAGCAGTTGCTTGATGTGTTAGAATATTCCGTTTCAGCATTGCCAGCCGAATCGGGTACGTTCATGCAAGTTAGTGGTCTGCGCTTCAAGATAAATCAGGAAATACCTTCACCCGCCATAAAAGACGAAGCAGCAGGAATGTTTACAGGCATAGGTGAAGGCGAGCGCCGTGTTTCGCAGGTAGAAGTGCTTGACAAGCAGAGCAACACGTATCAACCACTTGATAAAACGCAGCAATATACCATCGCTACGTTAGACTATCTGATTCTTGAGTTAGGAGGTTCGGGTATCTTGAGTTGCGTCACTCCCGATGCGGCATATTACGGAGCAGACATTGAAATTCTGCGTCATTACCTTGAAACAAATTTAGGCGGTGTCATCGGTGCGGAATACAGCAAACCTCAAGGGCGCATAAATTTCAAGTAAGGGTATATCAATTATATTGGACAACAATTATCAAGTAAATATTGTTGTCCGGTAAAAATATTTTACGTCAAAGAAAAAGAGGGTGTGTCGCAAAATTTCGGCTCACCCTCTGTTGTTGTGTAAGAGTGAGTAAAATGCAAGGCGCTGAAATGGAGGATGAAGGGAGTGTACTGAAGTACATGACCAAATCCGAAATTGAGGAGCAACGCAGCAGTTTGCTCATTATGACACAACGCTTCTTTTTTGTTTCTTTGTTTTTACCACAAAACATTTTTGAAACATGAGCAAAAGTAAATATTTTACCGGACTGCAATAAAAAAGAACAAACGTAAGGTTTTGCGATGTTCCTTCCTATAAAGAGAAAGGTGGTCTCCCGACTCGGGACATGACCTCGCAGACTGAAAAAGTCCGCTCCCGATGTGGGACGGGGGTAAAAACGGTCAAAAAGGTGGTCTCCCGACTCGGAGGGCTCTGAAAAATGCTCGCCGGAGTCCCGCTGGCGTTTTTTGGCACTCAAAAATGCTCGCCGGAGTCCCGCTGGCGTTTTTTTTGCACTCAGAAATGCTGGCGACTGAGGTGCGAGCATTTTTTGGCACTCGGAAATGCTGGCGACTGAGGTGCGAGCATTTTTTCAGATTCTACTTCCATAAAACTGTTAAAATTCCAATTTCTATTTCCATATCTCGGAAGTCTTAGAGGTCTAACGCTATAGTTAGGAATACGAACGTTGAGTATTGAACACAAAAGACTCCGCCCTGCAAGTATAGATTGCTTGCAGGGCGGAGTAATGTTTAAACAGAAAAAAGTAATGAGGTTGGGAGCTAATCGTTACTAAACGCTTTGCATAAGCAACCATTCTGTAGCGGCAATTGCTTTGATCGTGTAACCTTCCGCTTCTATGGTTTCATTGGTTTCAAAAGTGACGAGGGTGAGGTTCTTGCACTTAAGTTTCTTCGCAGCATTTACCAAACCGCGTACTTCCCTTGTTCGGGTCTTTTCGTTGGATACATCATACGACACTTGTATCAACTCTTGCACATTACCATCCTTGGCAACAAGGAAATCCACTTGGAAAGTATCCTCCTTATAGTAGAAAACATCACAGAATTGGGGTTTGTAGCGACGAAGTAGTTCTATACATACAATATTTTCTAATCGCCAACCAATGTTCTCTAAAGAAAAAGAATCTTCGCGTTCGGTAACAAAGGAGGTGTCTATGACATACACTTTTTCGTTTCTTACGCGCTCCTTGCTCTTGAAGGAAAAACGGTTAATTCCTACCAGTAGAAACGCTTCCTTGAGGTAAGAGTAATAATTTTCTGCAGTATGGTTTGAGACTCCAAACAGTTCACCAACGGTCTTAGCGACAAACTCCTGGCAATAATTATCAGCAAGGTATGCTGCAATTCTTCTAAGCGCTTCGATATTGCGCACCTTAAAGCGGTGGGCAATGTCATTTTTAATAATAGCGTCAATCAATCCGTTGACATACCCCCGACGATTTGTTTCATTCAGCAGTTCTGGAAATCCACCTTGTTGTAGATATTCCTGAAGTGCTACCTTGCGAATCGCCTTTGATTTTGTAGAAACCGATGTTTTTTCTACATTCTTAATCGTGCAAAATTCTGAGAATGAAAAGGGATAAAGTTCCACTTTATTGTTTCTCCCGGCTCCTTAATCGCTTTGAATGCTATGCGGCTCTGCTCTGCGCTGTTTGTGCATATAAGTGCTTGACCGTTCACATCGCCGAGAAAGCACACCTCCACGAAATCGACCGCTGCGCCCAGCTCCGTCTTTCCGCTCTTACGAGTCAAAAACCAATGAGCCTCTTGTCGCAGTCTTCGCGTGTCCCACACCTCGCCGTCCTTCACCCATTCCGTAGGCAGCAGCATGTCACCCTCATGGTATTCGCGTTCCATGCTC
>JAFOWI010000272.1 GCA_017425985.1 Bacteroidaceae bacterium
GAAGTGTAAACGTATGTGTGGTGATTGTTTGTCGCAAAGCGGTTGATGCTGTTTCTTTTATATAAGGTAATTCAGCAAGGGCGAGCGAGGACATTGTTTTTCAGGAAAGAAATCCTACAAAGCCCTTTCGCTGTACTCTGAACTTTGTATTCTGTACTCTAAGTTCTGTACTTTAATCAAAGGTCCTGTCCGATGTCGCGGCGGAAGTACTTGCCTTCGAAAGCAATTTGCTCAGCGCCCTTCATTGACTTGGCGAGTGCTTCGGCTTTGTCCTTGCCATACGAACTTACGGCAATGACGCGACCACCGGCAGTGATGAGTTTGCCGTCCTTCAAGGCTGTGCCTGCGTGGAACACGACGCTGCCTTCAATCTCAGCGCCCGTGATTTCGAAGCCCTTCTGATAGTCCTGAGGATAGCCACCGCTTACGCACATCACGCACACTGCAGCACGTTCGTCGAATTCGAGGGTGCGCTTGTCGAGGTCGCCGGCTGCAACGCCTTCGAAGAGGTCAACGAGGTCCGACTTGATGCGGAGCATGACGCTCTCAGTTTCGGGGTCGCCCATGCGGCAATTGTATTCGATGACCTTGGGCTGACCGTCGCAGTTGATGAGTCCGAAGAAGATGAAGCCCTTGTAAACGATGCCTTCCGCAGCAAGCCCTTCAACGGTGGGGCGGATGATTTGCTCGTCAACCGTCTGCATCCATTCCTTGGTAGCGAAGGGTACGGGCGATACAGAGCCCATACCGCCGGTGTTCAGACCGGTGTCGCCCTCGCCAATGCGCTTGTAGTCCTTGGCTTCGGGCAGAATCTTGTAGTTCTTGCCGTCGCTGAGCACGAATACCGAGCACTCGATGCCCGAGAGGAATTCTTCAATCACGACGCGCGAAGATGCGTTGCCAAACATGCCGCCGAGCATGTCACGCAACTCCTGCTTAGCCTGTTCGAGCGTGGGAACGATGAGCACACCCTTGCCGGCACAAAGTCCGTCGGCCTTGAGCACGTAGGGAGCCTGGAGGGTTTCGAGGAATTTGCAACCTTCTTCCACCTGTGTGCCGTCGAACGTTGCGTAGGCAGCCGTGGGGATGTTGTGGCGCATCATGAATGCCTTGGCAAAATCCTTGGAACCTTCGAGCACAGCGCCGGCCTTTGAGGGACCGATTACGGGCACGTGCTTCACGGCGTCGTTTTCGAGGAAGTAGTCGTAGATGCCCTTTACCAGTGGGTCTTCGGGGCCTACAACGACCATGTCAACGCCCTGCGCCACAACGAAGTCCGCAATACCTGCAAAGTCGTCGGCCTTCAGCGTAGGCACGTTTTCGCCTGCGTTCGAGGTGCCGGCATTACCGGGAGCAATAAACAATTTTTCAACCTTGCTGCTTTGAGCAATTTTCCATGCCAACGCATGTTCGCGGCCACCGCTGCCGAGCAAAAGAATTTTCATTTTATATAAGGGTGTTTAATGACGTGAATATTTGGGAGATGATAGGTGTGTGCGCATCTTTGGCGCGTCGGGGGCATCAAGGAGGGGTGCACAGCGTGCACCCTTACTTTTAGATTTGCGCCAAAGCCTGTTCGATGTCGGCAATGATGTCGTCAGCGTCTTCGATGCCCACGGAGAGGCGGATGAGGTCGGGCGCAATGCCAGCTTCGCGCAGCTGTTCATCGGAGAGCTGGCGATGTGTGTGGCTCGCAGGGTGGAGCACGCAGCTCTTGGCGTCGGCCACGTGGGTCACGATGCTGATGAGCTTGAGTGCATCCATAAATTTGATGGCATCCTCGCGTGTGCCCTTCAAGCCGAGTGCCATGACGCCACAACCACCGTTGGGCAGGTACTTCTGTGCCAGCTCGTAGTATTCATTGTCGGCAAGGCCTGAGAAGTTTACCCAAGCCACCTTGGGGTGCGCTTTGAGGTATTCTGCCACGCGCTGCGCGTTTTCGCAATGGCGGGGCATGCGCAGGTGGAGCGTTTCAAGTCCGAGGTTGAGGAGGAACGCATTTTCGGGCGACTGGATAGAGCCGAGGTCGCGCATGAGCTGCGCTGTAGCTTTGGTGATGTAAGCCATCTTGCCGAAAGCCTTGGTGTAGGTCAATCCGTGATAGCTTTCGTCGGGCGTGCAGAGTCCGGGGAATTTTTCGGCGCTCGCTTCCCAGTCGAAGTTGCCGCTGTCAACGATGACGCCGCCTACGGCTGCTGCATGGCCGTCCATGTACTTCGTCGTAGAGTGGGTCACGATGTCGGCACCCCATTCGAAGGGGCTGCAGTTGATGGGCGTTGCAAACGTGTTGTCCACAATGAGGGGCACACCGTTAGCATGCGCAAGGCGTGCGAAGCGCTCAATGTCGAGCACCGTACAACCGGGGTTCGAAATCGTTTCGCCGAAGAAGCACTTCGTATTGGGGCGCACGTACTTCTGAATTTCCTCGTCGCTCCATGTTTGGTCAACGAACGTACACTCGATGCCCAACTTCTTGAGCGTCACTCCGAAGAGGTTGTACGTACCGCCGTAGATGTTGTTCGTAGAGATGAGGTGGTCGCCCGCTTCGCAGATGTTGAAGATGGCGTAGAAACTCGCCGCCTGTCCCGACGAAGTGAGCATAGCTGCCACGCCGCCTTCGAGCGCTGCAATCTTGGCAGCCACGGCGTCGTTCGTGGGGTTTTGCAAGCGGGTGTAGAAGTAGCCCGAGTCTTCAAGGTCGAATAGGCGAGCCATCTGCTCGCTGGTGTCGTATTTGAAAGTGGTACTTTGATACACAGGCAACTGTCGGGGTTCGCCCTTCTTAGGTGTCCATCCGGCGTGGAGGCATAAAGTGCCGAGATTTAATTTCTTGTCCATAGTGTGTTGAATAAATTATGATTGGCAAAATTACGAATTTTTGCGGAATCACGCCCCACCTTTTATAAATATTGTGTCTGTGCCGTTGTTTATCGGCGCAATGTTCCTGTTTCGCGGCGGAAATTTGTTTCGCGTGGCGCTCCGCGCTGACGCTGTGGATGCCACATTCTATTTCACGCGGACTACGCGGAAGGCGCGGACCCATTCGGCATGTTTCATTGCACATACATCCCGCATGGTGTAGGGGCCACTTTATGTCGGCCCGTCGCCCCACGAGGGGCGAACATACACCGCCCGCAAGGTAAGCACGCGAAGCAAGTGCGCATCCGCGAAATCCGTGAAGTCCGCGTGAGAAAAAAATATCCGCGAGCCAACATCAAGAGCATTTCTCATTACGCCGTTCCGGCGTACGGGCCGACATGAAGTGCCCCCTACGGCATCCGCGATGTTTTACCTAACATATTACAATATTTCATCAACTTACGATAGGCGAACATACACCGCCCGCAAGGCAAGCACGCGAAGCAAGTGCGCTTCTGTGAATTCTGTGTTTTCTGTGTGAAAATAAAATTTCCGCGAGCAAGCAGCAGGTTGATTGTTCATTACGCCATTCCGGCGTGCGGGCCGACATGAAGTGGACCCTACAGCATCCGCAGTATTTTGCTCAACAAATGTGCCCCGAACAAGGGCCTTTTTCAACGAAATTCGAAAGCAAAATTTTGTTAACATTTATTCACATTTCGGAGCCAAAAAAATCTTTGTCCTATTTTACGGAATCTTTGTCCTTTTTCGGAAGTCGGCTTTTTTTGCTTAAAAATGGGCGTTTTAACCCCCTAAATCCACCCGAAAATTCACAACATCGGACTTCGTGAAAACAACATCGTAGGTAATTTTAACAACATCGGACCTTGTTTTAACAACCTTTGAGGTTGTTTTTGCCACTTTTAGGGCCTAAAAAAGGGGAAACCGCATGGTCTCCCCTTCTGTAGTACAAAGATACAACAATTTTTGCCGAAATCCAAATGCCCCTTTTTCGGGCATTTTAGATATTTTAACAATTCGCACCTTCGTTTGCTATCTATGAGTTTACAATTTGCGTTGTGTTTTGCAAACTCCACTTTACACTCGATTTTTGCGAAAAAGTGCGTTTTTGCATCAAAAATCAGGGTTTATGCATCGTACCCAATTCATGTGAAAGTCGGACTTTTTTTGTGTTCAGGCTGCGGATGCAGCTCCATTCGCGGTTCGATTTTTGAGCACCGGCGGATGGGGGTCAATAATAATTGATGACGAAGTGCTCTTTGTTGAGGCGTGCTTCGCATTGACAGATGCCGAAGTCGTGGAGGTCGAAACTCTGGCGCACCCGTTTGTCGCCGCAGAGCGTGCGCCAGGCTTCCGCCGAGCTGTTGTTGGCATGCGGATTGCGCACAACGACAAAGGTGCCGTCCTTGAGGAGGTCGAGCAGTTCGGGCAGGCGCTCTGCCCAGGTGGGGGCGTCGAAGTAGTAGCAGTCGGCATCGGCTGTGAGGATAGGAGCCTTGTTCTGCGGACTCAGCCGGTGGAGCGGACAGTTGCGGGCAGCTTTGATGTAACGGCAAGCCATGTCGAAATTGCGCCCTTCTCCGTAGGCTACGATTGCCCGTGGGTGGTGGAAGTTGACGAGGCGGAAGAGCAGGCGGTCGTCTTTCTCGCGCGTAGTGGGGCGCAGTTGTTGGCGCTCAGTGTGGAGTGGGGCGTAGGCATAGTAGGTGCCTTTTTCGTAAATCACGCCTGTTACGAACTGGAAAGCCGCGGGCGAATGTATGCCGTAGCCCCGACGCTTACGAAAGCGCCGCAGCCAGCGCAGGGGGCGGAGTAAGTGGGCGCGTATCATGGATGGGCGAGCAATGGAGTGAGCGATAGGGGCTGTTCGTAGTGCTTGAAGATGTGACCGGCAAGGGCTTCTTCCGTAGGAACAGCGCCCTCGATGTGCGGGGCTTTGACGCCGGATGCTGCAAGCTGAGTGGGCGCAACTTCCTCCCAGGCTTCGTCCCACAGACCGCGGTCGATGAAACTTTGCAACACGCTCGTGCCACCCTCGACGAGGAGCGACTGAACCTGGCGTGCGTGGAGGTCGGCGAGTGCTGCGTCGATGCTGTCGTAGGCTACGAAGCCGTCGGGTAATTCAGCAGGACAGACCTTTCCGAGCACCACGCGCAGCGGAGCAGGTCCGGCATAGTGGCGCGGAGTGAGGGTGGGGCGGTCGAGGCGCAGCGTGTTGTGGCCCACGAGTATGGCTTGGTGGAGCGTGCGCAGGCGGTGGCCGCGTGTGCGCGTGATGGGGTTGGAGATAGCTAAAGGGGCTACTGACGTATCAGTGCGCAAGGCGTCGATATATCCGTCGGCGGTGCGTGCCCATTTCAGCGTGATGTAGGGACGGCGCTTTTCGTGGAAGGTGATAAAGCGCTTGTTGAGCCTCAGGCATTCTTCCTCGCAGACGCCTACGATGACCTCGATGCCGGCATCGCGCAACATCTGAATGCCACGGCCCTTCACCTTTCCGAACGGGTCGATGCATCCCACTACGACGCGCGGAATGCCCTCTTTAATAATGAGTTCGGCGCAGGGAGGCGTTTTCCCGTAGTGCGAGCATGGTTCGAGGCTCACGTAGATGGTGCTCTCGCGCAGCAAGGGGCGGTCGGCCTCTGCCACGGAGCGCACGGCGTTGACCTCGGCATGGGCTTCGCCACAGCGAATGTGGTAGCCCTCGCCAATGATGCGGCCTTGGTGTACGATGACTGCGCCCACCATCGGATTGGGTGGGGCTGACTGCTGCCCTTGTCGGGCTAACTGTATGCAGCGGCGGATGTATTGTTCGTGGAGCATGAGGTGTGGTTGTGGGGTTAGGAGAGAAGTGTGGCTTTCACCATGCGGTCGTTTCCGAAGGCGTCCTTGCGGAGCGTGACGTCGGTGTAGCCCTCGTTTTCAAACAGTTGGCACACGTCCGGTCCGTAGGCACGATTGATTTCCATGTATATGCAGCCGCCCGGGATGAGGAGTTCCTTGCCGCGCATGGCGAGTGCTTCGTAGAAGAGCAGGGGCGATTCGTCGGGCACAAAGAGCGCTGTGGCAGGCTCGTAGTCGAGCACGTTGCGCTCCATGTCGGTGCGTTCGCACTCGCAGATGTAGGGCGGGTTGCTCACGATGACCGTTGTGTTGTGGTCCGGATTGCAGGGTTTCAGCGCATTGATTTGTCGGAACGCCACCTCTGCTCCGCAATGGCGGGCATTCAGCTGTGCCACAGCCAAGGCGTCGGGCGAGATGTCCCATGCCGCCACGCGGGCATCGGGCAGGCGGAGTGCAAGGCTGATGGCGATGCAGCCGGAGCCTGTTCCGATGTCGAGAATGGTGGGGGTTGCGTTGGCATAGCCGGTGGCAATCCATTCTACAAGCTCTAAGGTTTCGGGCCGGGGGATGAGCGTGGCGGGCGAAACGCTTAGGCGCAGGTCGCCGAAGTATGTGAATCCCACAACGTATTGCAGGGGCTCGCCTTGCTGCAACCTCGCCATGAGCGCGTGGAGCCTGGACTTATCTTCGTCGGAGAGGCTTTCGGCTTTGCCAAGCAAGATGTCCTTGCGCGTCAGGGCAAAAGCGTCCTCCAGCAGGGCATAGACAATGGCGCGCGCTTCTTCGGGCGGATAGAGCGGTGTGAGCGATGCGATGAGTGGTTGTATCATTGCGGGCGTAGGTTGGATTCGTGGGGGAATGGTTTGGCGCCTCACTCATATATATATTAGTGGCGCCGAAATTTTACGTTTGCGAAAATACATAATTTTCGGGTCTGTCGCAAGCCGTAGCCCGAAAATGTGGTGTGCCGAAGGATGTATTGAGGAGTGTTAGCCGAGAATTGCCGACGAAAATATGGGTCGGCAGCTCAATTATAAAAAAAATATGCTACCTTTGGCGCAGGATAATATAAACACAAAAATTAAAAACATGGGACGTTATTTTGGAACAGACGGATTTCGCGGCGAGGCCAACGTGGAACTCACGGCGAAACATGCGTTTAAGATTGGCCGATTTTTGGGTTGGTACTTCAGTGCTCCCAACCGTCGCGGCCGCATTGTGATTGGCAAAGACACACGTCGCTCTTCGTATATGCTGGAATATGCTTTGGCAGCAGGTATCACCTCGTCGGGGGCGGATGCCTACCTGCTACACGTGACGACAACGCCCTCCGTGGCTTACATCACGAAGTGCGACGGCTTCGATTGCGGCATCATGATTTCAGCCAGCCATAATCCTTATTACGACAACGGCATTAAGCTCATCAATGAGAATGGTGAGAAGATGGACGACGCTACCATTCAGCGCATAGAGGACTTTCTGGACGGCAAGACGGGGATTCCGCCCTACGCTACGCGCGATAGCATCGGCTGCACCATTGATTATGTCGAGGGGCGCAACCGTTATATCGGCTACCTGATATCGCTGGGCGCTTATTCCTTCAAGGGGAAGAAAGTAGGTTTGGACTGCGCCAACGGTAGTGCGTGGGACATTGCAGCATCTGTGTTCAACGCGCTCGGAGCTAAGACCTACGTCATCAATGCCAAGCCCGACGGAACGAATATCAACCGCGAAGCAGGCAGCACGCACATCGAGGGCTTGCGTAAGTTTGTCGTAGAAAACGGTTTGGACGTGGGCTTTGCTTACGACGGCGATGCCGACCGTTGTCTCTGCGTGGACGAGCGCGGAGAAGTGGTGGATGGCGACAAAATCCTGTATGTTGCCGCATCTTACCTCAAGGAACGTGGTCAGCTCGACAACAATACCGTGGTGGCAACCGTGATGTCGAACATTGGGTTGTTTAAGGCGCTCGATAAGTTGGAGATTGATTATGCCAAAACGGCTGTTGGCGATAAGAACGTGTACGACTATATGGCGGCACACAATAATATAATAGGGGGTGAGCAGTCGGGACACATTATCTTTGCGAAGCACGCTTCGACAGGCGACGGAATCCTCACGAGCCTCAAGATTATGGAAGTGATGCTGGCTAAGAAGCGCAAACTTTCCGAACTCACAGCTCCCGTGACGCTTTATCCGCAATTATTAGTGAATGTGCGTGTCACGGACAAGCACCTCGTGATGCAGGCGCCGCTCGTACTCGAAGCCGTGAACCGCGCCGAAGCCGAACTGGCGGGCAACGGCAGAATGCTTGTGCGCGAATCGGGTACGGAACCGCTTGTGCGCGTCATGGCAGAGGCAGCAGATATTCCGACCTGCGAAAAGTGCGTTAAAATCGTTGTTGACGCCATCGCTGCGTGCGGTTATGTTGTGAACGAAGACTAAAAACTCATTACAGCAAGCGCCCCGAAGACTCTATCCTGAATCTTCGGGGCGATTATTTATTGTATAAGAGTTTTAAGCCTGCTTGTTAGCTTCAACCCACTTACGTGCGTTTACAAATGCTTCCATCCAGGGAGTTACATCTTGCGCGAGGCGATCGGCAGGATAGTAAGCATTCTGCCAAGGATAGAATGCGCGTTCAAGGTGAGGCATCATTGCGAGGTGACGTCCATCGGGTGAGCAAATACCTGCTACGCTATAGTCTGAACCATTGGGGTTAGCAGGATATTCGTCGTAAGAGTACTTGAGGACTACGTTGTACTTATCTTCAGCATAGGGAAGACTGAACTTACCTTCACCGTGTGCCACCCAAATACCGAGTTGGTCGCCACTGAGTGAACCAAACATCACACTGCGATTTGTTGTAACCGTAACGCCAACAAACGAACTTTCAAACTTGTGAGAGTCGTTGTGGAGCATGTGTGTGCGCTTCTTGTGGTCGGGATTGATAAGGTTAAGTTCTACCATGAGCTGACAACCGTTACATACACCGAGTGAGAGTGTATCCTTACGTGCATAGAAGCGGTCGAGGGCTGCCTTTGCCTTGGGGTTGTAGAGGAATGCGCCTGCCCAACCCTTTGCCGAACCGAGTACGTCAGAGTTAGAGAAACCACCGCAGAAGACAATCATATTCACATCGTCGAGTGTTTCACGACCAGTGATAAGGTCTGTCATCATTACGTCCTTCACATCGAAGCCTGCGAGGTAGAGCGCATACGCCATTTCGCGTTCGCCGTTCGTACCCTTTTCGCGGATGATTGCTGCACGCACACCGCTGGGAGTGCGACGGTCGGGATTGATGCCGAGGCTTTCGAACGTACCCTTGAATTCGGGACGGAGATTGAATTCGAGAGGCTGCTGCTTATAGTTTTCGTAGCGCTTCTTTGCACAGCCGTGGAAGCTCTGCTTCGTATCGAGGAGGTAAGAAGTTTCGTACCAAATTTCGCGGAGGTGGTCGATGCCGAACTGGTAAGTAGCACCGTCCTTTTCTACTAAGATGTGGCGTTCGTCAGTGGGCTGACCTACCTTCAAGTAGCTTACGCCAGCTTCGTCAAGGAGTGCCTTAAATTCAGCCTTGTTCTTATCGCTCACCTGAACGATGATACCAGGATTTTCAGCGAAGAGAATCTTCACGAGGTCTGCTTCCTTAAACTTGTCGAGGTTGATGCAGAGACCACCTTCTGTGTTAGCGAAGCACATTTCGAGCAATGTAGTAATCATACCACCTGCAGAAATGTCGTGACCCGCCATGAGGAGCCCCTTTTCAATCAACTGCTGAACAGCATTGAAGGCATCGCGGAAGTATTCGGGATTCTGAACTGTAGGAACGTCGCTACCTACACGGTTCAAGCTCTGTGCGAATGCCGAACCACCGAGGCGGAGTGCGTCGAATGAGAAGTCGATGTGGTAGAGTGCAGACTTTTCGCAGTTTACAACTACGGGGCTTACTACCTTACGCACATCGCTCACTTCACCACCTGCGCTGACGATTACCGTACCCGGAGAAATAATCTTTTCATCGTTGGGATACTTCTGTGTCATTGAGAGCGAGTCCTTACCTGTGGGCACATTGATTTCGAGTGCGCAGCAGAAGTCAGAGAGTGCTTCTACACCACGATAGAGGCGTGCATCTTCACCCTTCTGTGAGCGGCAAGGCCACATCCAGTTAGCTGAAAGGCTTACGCTATCAAGACCATTTGCAAGGGGAGCCCAAACGAGGTTCGTAAGTGCTTCTGCCACAGAAAGTACAGAACCAGCAGCGGGGTCAGCAAGACCTGCCTGGGGAGCGTGACCGATAGCTGTAGCAATACCAGCCTTTCCGCGGTAGTCGAGTGCTACCACACCACAGTCAGCAAGGGGCAACTGAAGTTCGCCCTGCGTTTGCTGCTGCGCTACTTTACCTGTTACGGAACGGTCCACCTTGTTGGTCAACCAGTCCTTACAAGCCACGGCTTCGAGCTGGAGCACGTTGGTCAAGTATTCATCGAGGTTCTTAACATCGTAAGTTACGTCTTCATACTTGCGCTCTACGGTTTCGTCCACCATGATTGTCTTGGGCGAGTGACCAAACATCTGTGCCACGTCGAGGTCGAAGGGACGAACGCCATCCGCCTGTTCGAACGCAAAGTGAGCGTCGCCTGTACATTCACCTACCACGTACATTGGAGCACGCTCGCGTTCAGCAATCTTACGCACATGTTCAATGTGTTCTTCCTGAATGAGGAAGCCCATACGTTCCTGACTTTCGTTAGCGATAATTTCCTTTGCCGAAAGCGTCTGGTCACCGATGGGGAGATTCTTCATATCGATAACACCACCGCATTCTTCAACCAATTCTGAGAGACAGTTTACGTGACCTGCAGAACCGTGGTCGTGGATAGAAACAACGGGGTTAACATCTTCTTCACAGAGTGCACGCACCAAGTTATTGGCACGCTTCTGCATTTCGGGGTTCGCACGCTGAACGGCATTGAGTTCGATACCTGAACTGTAGCGACCTGTATCTACGGAAGAAACAGAACCACCACCGAGACCGATGCGATAGTTATCACCACCGACCACAACAACCTTATTACCCTTCTGAGGCGTACCCTTAAGGCAGTCGCGCTTTGTGCCATAACCCACACCGCCTGCGAGCATGATTACCTTGTCGTAACCGTACTTTTCGCCATTTTCCTGGTGTTCGAAAGTAAGCACCGAACCCGTAATGAGAGGTTGGCCAAACTTGTTGCCGAAGTCACTTGCGCCGTTAGAAGCCTTAATCAAAATCTGCTCGGGAGTCTGATAGAGCCACTGACGAACGGGAAGGATGTCCTCCCAATCGCGACCGCCGTCCAAGCGGGGATAAGCAGTCATGTAAACCGCAGTACCTGCAATAGGCCAAGAACCTACACCGCCACCCATACGGTCGCGGATTTCACCACCCGTACCTGTTGACGCACCGTTGAAGGGTTCTACAGTTGTGGGGAAGTTGTGCGTTTCAGCCTTGAGCGAAATAACTGATTCAATATCCTTGATGACAAAGTAGTCAGATGTTGAGTGATCCTTAGGAGCAAATTGTTCTACAACAGGACCCACCGAGAAGGCTACATTATCCTTGTAAGCAGAAATAATATTGTGAGGATTTTCCTGTGTAGTCTTCTTAATCATCGCGAAGAGCGAAGAAGGCATTTCCTGACCGTCAATGATGAATGTGCCACCAAAAATTTTGTGACGGCAGTGTTCTGAGTTCAACTGTGCAAAACCGAATACTTCAGAGTCTGTAAGTTTGCGGTTGAGTTGTGCCTCAACGTTGTGGAGGTACTGGATTTCTTCGGGAGAAAGCGCCAAACCTTCCTGCTCATTATATGATTCGAGATCTTCAATCTGCTGAATGGCAGCAGGCTGAAGATTGATGGTGAAAATATCCTGATTCAACCCCGTGTACATACGCTGAAGCATGGGGTCGTAATCGGCATCCTTGCTTGCAACGGGGAAATATTCTTCAATACGGGAAATTCCCTGAAGGTTCATGTTCTGCGTAATTTCCACAGCATTCGTACTCCAAGGCGTAATCATTTCACGGCGTGGACCAACGAAGTAACCTTTGAGCGTTTCACCTTCAAGAAGTGTAGCATCGCCGTAAAGCCAACAAAGTTCATTTACTTCATCCTGTGTGAGCTGGTGATTTACCTGTGTAGCAATCACTGTCTGCTCCTTTGTCTGAAAAAACAAAATCATAATCGGTGGTATTTTATTTACGTTTCGCAAGTTTGTTTGCAGCCGCATATTGCAAATTGCAGAGGTTGGCTTGTGAAACATCTGTATAAATATTTTTTTCAAGATGCAAACTTACACAAAATCATTGAATTTTACGAATTTTTAACTCTCAATCGTACGTTGAGAGAGTTTATTTTTCGTTGTGTTGATTATGTAAGTTGTGATGTGTGGAAAAAATCAGACAGATTATCTCAATATAATATATAAATTGAGTTATTCTGAAATTTTCCGAATGAGCGTGAGTCCATCTCTCAGGGGGATAATGAATTTTTCCACGCGAAGGTCGGAGGCTACGAGATCGTTGAAATCGCAGATGCCGCGCGTTTGGGGATCGTTGGCATAGGCCGGGTCTATAACGTGACCGTCCCAGAGGGTGTTGTCGGCAAGAATGTAACCGCCCACACGTAGGTGGCGCATGATGAGGTTGTAGTAGTCAACGTAGGTGCGCTTGTTGGCATCGATAAAGGCGAGGTCGATGGTGAGGTTCATCGGTGGCAGGAGTTCGAATATGTCACCGATAATCATATCGATTTTGGGTGGAAATGGGGAGTTGTCCAGCCAGGGGCGCGTGAAGTCCTCCTGCTCGTCGTTGATTTCGAACGTATAGATATGTCCGTCTGCTTCCATGCCCTGTGCCATGCAGAGGGCTGAGTAGCCCGAGTAGGTGCCGATTTCGACGACCGTACGGGGATGAATGAGCTGCGTGAGCATCGTGAGCAACACGCCTTGTGCATGGCCCGATGCCATACGGGGACGAATGAGTTGTGTGTTCGTGGCGCGATAGAGCTTGTATAGATAGGGATGCTCAGGGGTGATATGTTCTTGAATGTAAGCGTCGAGCATAATTGTTTTTTAGTAGACGAGTAAACAAGTAAACGAGTAGACGAGATGGTCAGACTCGAGCGCTTGCTTGCACGCTGCATAGTCTTAAAACCTTAAAGTCTCATAACCTTAAAACCTTAAAACCTCACAAGCGAAGCGATCTCACCACCTCATATTGATACTATCGCTGAAACGGCGAGGCGGTAGGAGTCGAGTCCGAAACCTGCTATGACGCCGCGACATACGGGGGCAATCATGGAAGTGTGGCGGAAAGATTCGCGTGCGTGGACGTTGGAGATGTGAACTTCGACAACAGGAAAGGGGAGCGAGGCAATGCAGTCGCGCAGGGCGATGGATGTATGCGTATAAGCGCCGGCATTGAGCACTACGCCCTCGACCCCTTCGTCGGCAGCTTGCTGAAGACGGTCGATGAGAAATCCTTCAACATTGCTCTGGAAGTATTCGAAGTGTACGTTGGGGTAGGCGGCTGCGAGTTGTTGCATGCAGTCTGCCATGGTGTTTGTTCCGTAAATGGAGGGTTCGCGAGTGCCGAGGCGATTGAGATTGGGACCGTTAAGGATAAGGATTTTCATAGGAATATAGAGTTGTTACAGCAGACGACGTGTAAGGTAGCGTACGGGCCACCAGATGCTGATACTGCTGACTATGAAAACGGTGAGTAAGATTATAATAAGATCGGAGAAAGCTATGCTGACAGGATATACGTCAAGAAGAAACATACCATCACCATTGCCAAATTTGAGCCAACCAAATTCTTGTTGACCAATGCAAAGACATAAACCTAAAATGCAGCCAATAAATGCTCCGATGAGGGCTATTAAGCAACCTTCAAGAAGGAATATTTTGTGAATAATGTTAGGCGTTGCACCAAGGTTGTGGAGTGTATTCATGTCTAAGCGTTTTTCAATGATGAGCATTGAAAGGCTTCCTACTATATTGAATGTCGTTATTAAGAGTATAAATGAGAGAAACAAGTAAGCCATTAATTTTTCAATATTCATAACGTTATAAACGTTAGCCTGTTGTTCAAGTCTGTTTTGAATATTGAAGTGATGTCCTGCTATCTGTTGAAGTTCGTGCTGAACAGTTGTGGCTGATGCGTTTGGCTGTAGTCGTAGTTCAAGCGAAGAAAGTTTTCCTTCCTGATCAAACAGTCGTTGTGTAAAGTTGATGTGAGTGAGGAAGTAGTGTTCGTCGTATTTCTCTTGGTTTACAACGAAGGCTTGGTTGGCAGAGGTGAGGTAGTCAACGTTAAAACTTTCTGTTGGATTGGCTATGTTGATGCGTTCTCCTTTCTTTGGGGCGCACATTTGTAGTGTTCCATAATTAATGGAGCCTGCAATGTAGCGTGCCAATGCTAAGCCAGGAACTCCAAAGAATTGTTCGCCATTACGTAGTAATAGTGTGTCGCCTGTGCCTCTGAGGATGCTATTAATGTGGGTGGTGTGTGTATAATTATCTTCCACTCCTTTGAGAGTAACAATTAGGGGGTGGCCTTCAAAGAGAATGAGTGCATGTTCCTCAAGTACGTTGGTGGCGGAAACAACACTCTCGTGGTTTCTAAGTAAATTTAAGATGCTATCGTTTTCGGAGATGTATTTACCTATAGTTGGCGTTACTTTCAGTTCGGGGTCGAACGTTGTGTAAAGACTTTCTACGACGTTGCGAAATCCGTTGAACACCGACATTGTGCAGACCATTGCCATCGTAGCCAAAGCGATGCCGCCCATGGAGAGGGCGGATATGATGTTGATGGCATTGTGGCTTTTCTTTGAGATAAGATAGCGCAGCGCTATTTTCAGAGATAGTGACAAGGCTGTGTGTTTTTTAAGAAGGAGGATGCTATTTGGCAAGGAGTTCGTCGATGTGTTCGATATAATCGAGCGAGTCATCTACGAAGAACTTAAGTTCGGGAATGATGCGCAACTGATGGCGTACGCGGTTGCCCAATTCGAAGCGCACCTGCTTGGTATTATTGTTGATGTTGGCAATAATTTCTGCGCTGCGCTCAGAGGGGAAGATGCTAAGATATACGCGGCATATGCTCATGTCAGGAGAGATGCGCACTGCGCTTACCGATACGAGGACACCGGACATCGCTTTTGTTTGTTGCTGAAAAATGTCGCAAAGTTCTTTTTGAATAAGTCGAGCTATTTTTTGTTGACGTGTAGATTCCATATTTTTTGAGGTTAAGAGTTGAGGTTATAAGGTATAAGGCTATGCAGCATTTAAGAGCACAGAGTACAGAGTTCAGAGTACAGAGTACAACTACCATGCGGAGTGCAAACAAGCGTTCGAGTCTGACCATCTCGTCTACTCGTTTACTAAAGAGTATTAGTGTTGTACGCTCACGGCGAGTGCATACATTTTGATTTGCTTAATCATGGCAAGCAATCCGTTGGAACGCGTGGGCGAGAGGTGTTCGGTGAGTCCTACTTTTTCGATGAAGTAGAGGTCGGCGTTGAGGATGTTGCTTGCGGGTTGGTCGTTGACAACGCGCAGCAGCAGGCTTACGATGCCCTTTACGATGAGCGCGTCGCTCTCAGCACGGAAGTGGAGTTTGTCGCCCTGTTGCTCGCAAACGAGCCACACGCGGCTTTGGCAACCGTCAATAAGGTTTTTGTCCACCTTGTCGGCTTCGGGCAGCGGTGTTTGCTCTTCGCCCAAGTCGATGAGCAGTTGGTAGCGGTCCATCCAGTCTTCGAGTTCGATAAACTCTTCGATGACTTCGTCTTGTATTTCGTTAATCGTCATAGTTGTCAATAATTACTTTTGTTCGATAAGGATTTGTTTTACGGTCTGTCCTACAGCAGCGAGTGTTTCCTTGGAGATATTGGCAGGTGTGTCGTCAATGGTGTGCCATGTCTTGCCAAAAGAGGAACGTTCGTCGTTGACATAAGGAATGATGTCGGCGCAGGGGATGCCGAGGATTTCGTTGACAGCAACGTGGTCGTCGGTTGCCCATCCGCCGTCTTTCTGCGGAAAGAGTTGCTTGTGGCCCAGGCGTGCTGCGGTGCTCCAAATGCGCGCTACGATGGGGCGTGCAAGGCGTAGCGAATAGCCTTCGTAGCAGAAGTTGGCATCTGTTCCGCCCACCATGTCGAGTAGGATACCGAATTGGGCTTTGTAACCTTGCTTCTTTGCTTCGGCTGCCCAGTAGCGCGAGCCTAAACACCAGTCTGTGCCGTCGGTGGGCGCTTTGGCTTCGTCCCAATAGGGCGCTCCGCGGTCTTCGGCATCGAAGCATACGAAGTCAACGCCTAAATCCTGGGGGAAATCCTTGCTCAAGCGTGCCAGTTCGAGCAGCACGGCAACCCCGCTGGCACCATCGTTGGCACCCATTACGGGTTGGCGGTGGTTGGCGGGATTGGGGTCGTTGTCAGCCCAAGGACGTGTGTCCCAATGTGCGCAGAGCAGTATGCGCTTTGTGGCTTCGGGGTTGTGTGAAGCGGTGATGTTGCGCACATTGAGCATTGTGCCGTCCCACGATGCGAGGTTTGTTTTCTGTTCAACAACCTGAAGTCCGAAACACTTGAATTTCTCCACCAAATAGTCGCCGCAGGCGCGGTGAGCGTCGCTGTTGGGAACGCGTGCGCCAAAATTGCATTGCGCTTCGATATAGGCAAAGGCAGAGTCAGCGCTGAAAGCAGGTGCGGTAACAGTGGAATTGTTTGCAGTAGGTGTGGCAGTCTGCTTGGGAGCAGAAGGTTGGCACGAAGTGAGCGCCACGGCTGTCAGGATATAAAATAAGAGTTTGTTCATAGCGGATGTTTAGTGTTGAGAAGAGAGCACGCGAAGGAAGTTTCCTCCCCAAAGTTTTTGTAGGTCCTCGTCGGAAAGTCCGGCAGCCTGTAAGTGTCGTGTAAGGTTGATGAGTTCGGCAGCCGAAGCCAATCCCTTTACGCCTCCATCGCCATCAAAGTCCGAACCGATGCCGACGTGGTCGATACCTGCTACGCTAATCATGTGAAGAATGTGGGCTACAGCGTCGAGAATCGTGGCTTCGCCCTCTTCGCGAAGGAATCCTTCGTAGAAAGTGGCTTGTGCTACACCACCGTTTTTGGCGATGGCACGAAGTTGGTCGTCGGTGAGGTTGCGCGCATGGTTGCACAGCGCTTTGCTTGAGGAGTGCGTGCAGGCTACGGGATATTTGCTTATTTGCAACACGTCATAGAAGGTTTTTTCGCTGGCGTGGCTCAAGTCGATAAGCATGCCCACGCGGTTCATTTCCTTCACAACTTCTTTGCCGAAGGGGCTAAGTCCGTTGTGCTCGCACTGCGAGCGTCGTGCGGAGTCGCAAATGTCGTTGTCGCCGTTGTGGCAGAGCGTCATGTAGGCAACGCCAGCTGCTTTGTAGCGTGCAATATTGTCGAGGTCTTTGCCAATAGCATATCCGTTTTCGATGCCGAGCATTACTGATTTAGTATCGTTGAACTTGTTGCGATAAAGGTCCTCGGGCGTTTGAGCGAGGGCAAAGCCCGGTGTTTGTTTTACCATGGAGCGTATGGCGTCAAGGATGTTGTCGGCTTTGCGTGTAGCGTTTTTCAGACTCTCGTCGTCGCGCCCTTGCTGTTCAAGATACGCCACCATAAATACGGCATCGAGGTGACCATCGCGCATTTTGTGGGCATCAACAAGGAGGTGCGAATCCCTTTGGGCAAAGTTTACACCTTTGCTGAACTGCATTGGCGTGTCGCAGTGCGAGTCGAGTGTGAGCACCTTGCTGTGAAGTCGTTTGGCATTGCGAAAACTTTGCGCTTGCTCCACGAAATCTTTGAACAGTGGCATCATACATTTGTTGTCCCCGAGGATAAAGCATTCGGGATGCCATTGCACACCCATGATGCTTTTGAACTCTGTGCTTTCCACGGCTTCGATGACGCCGTCGGGCGCAGTTGCTACGACGCGGAGATGAGGTCCGGCAGCGGCGACCGCCTGATGGTGGAAGGAGTTGACGCAAAGTTGCTCGCCAAAGAGGGTGCTGAGTTTGCTATCGGGCAGGATATTCACTGTGTGCGAGGCTACTTCGCGCGGCATTTGCTGTGAGTGCTTGATGAGAGGGGCATCAGGCATGCATGTCCGTATGTCTTGGTACAACTTACCATCCAGGGCAGCCACGATAATTTGTAGTCCGCGGCAGATGCCGAGCATGGGGATTTGCTTGTCGTAGGCGAGTTGTGCCAGGAGCAGTTCGTGCTCGTCGCGGAGTGGATTCACATTGCTTAATGCAGGCAAGGGCTCTTCGCCTAAGAGCAGTGGATTGATGTCGCCTCCGCCCGAGAAGAGTATGCCGTCGAGTCCGTCGAGCGAAAGCATGATTTGCTCAGCGTTTGTTGTTGGAGGAAGTGCTATTGCTACACCGCCAGCAGCTTCAATACTGCGAAAGTAGCCTGCCGCCAGTTCCAACCCTTTTTCGCCGAAGTTTCCCGTAATTCCAATGATGGGTGCATTGATACTACGGGATGTTTGCGTAATGAGTGTTTGATATGAAGTGAGCATGGTCGTGTGTAGTTACTTGTGAATAGCGAGTTACTTATAATCTGTTCGTTTAGGGTTCTTGGGAAACCACCCTTTCCTTACGCGCTCTGCTTGTTCGAACAATTCCTTGATGCTCCAAAGCGAGGAAAAACCGATGATACCAACGATACTGCTGATAATAACGTTGGAAATAAACAGTGCTCCTACAGCGCAAGCAATTCCGGCAAACAGAAAAATCCACCAATAGTGAGTGCCGGTGTAGTATTCTGTTTTGATAACGATGGGGTGAAACAGTCCGATGGCAAGAAACGTGCTCAGCCCGATGATGATTCCTTCAAAGTACATGGATTCGATTTTTGTGTTGAAAAACTATGCGCTTAATTCTCCTCGTTGTGGATGGGCATGATGCGCGAAATGCTTTGGTCGAGCGAGATGAGGGTTTCGGTAGAAATCACGCCCTCAATTTCCTGAATCTGATTGTTAAGTTGGCGCATAAGATGCTCGTTGTCGATAGAATATAGCTTGATGAGCATCGTATAGGGACCGGTCGTGAAGTGGCACTCAACGATTTCAGGAATTTCCATCAACTTGTCTGAAACTCCTTTGTACATAGACCCACGTTCAAGCTTTATTCCTACGTAGGTACATGTCTTATAACCTAAATACTTAGGGCTTACATAGTAGCCTGAGCCTTGAATTACGCCTGAGTCAATCAATCGTTGAAATCGCAAGCTTGCTGCTGCGCGCGAAATTCCGCAAGTTTCGGCAAGGTCTTTGATGGCGATGCGGGCATCTGTCGAAACGATGCTGAGGATTTTTCTGTCGAGCTTATCTATTTTCATCATGATGAGCTACTATGATTTAGAGTTGTAATATTTAAAGCAAATGTACGTATTTATTTTGCAATGTGTGTGCAAAATTTGAAGTAATTGTGCAAAAATGCCTCTTCTTCGTTGTGCGTTGTTATACGGGCAAAGCACCCTCCTCTGTTTTGAAGTGAGGAGGGTGCTTTTATTTTCGTGTCGTTTTATTAGAAGAACATTGATTTTGCAATGAGCATGCCGTAGCCCAAAGCCATACCTACAATACCCACGATTACGCCTACGCGGACCATGTGCTTTTGTTCAACAAGCCCTGTTGAGTGAGCCAATGCGTTGGGAGGAGTAGAGATGGGCAAGCACATAGCGAACGATGCTGCCATAGCTACGCCAATGAGCAATGTCTGCGAACCACCGATGGCTTCGAGTTCGGGCGAAGCCTCTGCCACAACCGCAAGGATGGGGATCAGCAATGCTGCAGTTGCCGTGTTGCTGATGAAGTTTGAGAGTCCCCAGCACAGAAGGCCGGCTACGACGAGCAACGCGATGGGATTGAGTTCGCCGAAGGGGATGTTTTCGATAAGTACCTTTGCAAGACCAGTTTTCTGCAATGCCAAACCGAGTGCAAAGCCACCCGCTACCATCCAGAGTACAGACCAGTTTATTTCTTCAAGGTCGCGACGGCTGATAATACCTGTCGTACAGAATACCAAGATGGGGAGCATTGCTACAGCGTTAGCGCTGATGCCTGTATGGTCTTTACCCAAGCACCAAAGCGCGATGGTTGCAATGAACGTGACGTTCACTACGAAGGGCTGCCAGCCTTTCTGTGTTTCGCCTTCAATCTTGAGTACAATTTCTTTTTGCTTGAGGGGGAACATCACGCGGAGCAATATCCAGCAAAGGAAGAGGATGAGGAACACAAAGGGAATCATCATCATCATCCATTCGTTGAAACCAACTTCGAGGTAACCCATTGCGATGGCATTGGGAGGTGTGCCAATAGGCGTACCCATACCACCGATGTTTGCACCAATAGGAATTGCGAGCGCGAGCGCCATGCGTTCTTTTCCTGTATCAGGGAGTGTCTTGAGTACAGGAGTGAGGAATGCCAGCATCATGGCTGCAGTAGCCGTGTTACTAACGAACATAGAGAAGACTGCTGTGATGAGCAAGAAGCCGAGGAGCACCATTTCGCTGCGTTTGCCGAAGGGAATGAGCAGTGTGCGAGCGAGGCGCACGTCGAGTCCTGTTTTTGTCGCAGCGATTGCCAGCATAAATCCGCCCAAGAAGAGCATGATTACGGGGTCGGCAAAGGTTGCCATGACGTCCTTAGAGCTGAGCAGTGTGCCGAGTTTTTCGGGTGCGATGCCGTCAGTGAAAGTGAAGAATGCGTCGTTCGACATCGTGAAGATACATGCCGAAATGATGGCTACCGACGTACACCATGAAGGAATAACTTCGAGCAACCACATCATTGTGGCAAAGGCGAAGAGCGCAATGGTGCGCTGCTGCACTACTGTCAATTCGGGAATGCCAAACTTTTCGATGGGCATGTTCCAAAGTACGAGGGTAACGATAAGCGTTGCGATGAGGCCGGCTGTGTGTTTGGGCCAAGCGTTCGAACGCTTATTTTGCTTTGTTACTTGCAGGTTTTCGAGAAAATGAAAGCCTTGAAAGATTTTAAACATTGTGAAATTAGTTTTTGGTTTGAGAAAATTGGTTGCAAACTTAGTGATTAAAATCCACACTCAGAAGTGTTGCACCTACTTTTTTATAAATATGAGTGATAGAAGTTGTAATTCTGTTAATTTTGAATTAGCGAAACCTATGTTTTTGCTCGTCAGCGGTTTTTCTCGTTTCCAAAGAGTCCGCTCAAAGTTTTTGAAACAGAGGGCGACGCAACTTTTTCCTCCGTTGTCTTTGCTTTGTTGAGTTCGGGATAGGCGATGCGGGTGTGATAAGCGGTTTTCAGGCTTTCGATAAGCGTGGCTTTGGCGGTTTCGATGTCGCGGAAGGTGATGGGACATTTGTTGAAGCAGCCCTCCTTGAGTTGCGCATCAATGATTTTGTTCACCAAGCCCGAGATGCTTTCTTCCGTGTACTCCTTCAGGCTACGCGAAGCCGCTTCTACCGAGTCGCACATCATCAGTACGGCTTGCTCTGCCGTTTGTGGGTTCGGGCCGGGGTAAATGAAGATTTCAGGGTCAAAGGTTTCTTCGGGATGCTTGTTTTGCCATTGGATGGCGAAGTACTTAGCCATGCCGAGTCCGTGGTGGGTGAGGATGAATTCCTTGATTTCGCGTGGCAGGTTGTACTCGTTGGCAAGTTTGATGCCGTTCGTCACGTGCCCGATGATGATGCGGGCGCTGTCTTCTTCGCTGAGTGAGCCGTGGGGGTTCACGCTCTTCTGGTTTTCGGTGAAGAACACGGGGTTGCCGAGCTTTCCAATGTCGTGGTAGAGCCCTCCGGCGCGTGCAAGTAGCGGTTTTGCTCCGATTTTGCGCGCTACTTCGGCGGCGAGGTTGCCCACCTGGATGGAGTGGTTGAAGGTGCCTTGCGCTTCCTTTGACATACGTCCGAGCAGACCGTCGTTGAAGTTCATCAGCTCAATGAGCGTTACGCTCGACGTAAAGCCAAAGATGCGTTCGATGAAGTACATGATGGGGTAGCCCAACAGTAGTAGTCCGCCGTTGATAGCTAAGTAGATGTAGCGCGAGTAGTCCAGATTCCAAACCTCATCAAGACGGCTGATAAACAGACCGTGAATCAAGTCATAGCCGAGGCAAACCGTCCAACCTACAAGGATGTTGAAGCAGGCTACGCGCACGATTTGCGAACGTGCGGTGAGTTCCTTCAGTGTGTAGATAGTGTTGAAGCTCACGAACAGTTGTACGAGCATGAACTCGTAGGGATTGTTGGCTACGAACGATGTTGGAATCGTTACGATGATGGCTGCCACGAGCGCCGTGCGGCTGTCCAGAAATATGCGCACAAACATGGGCACTATGGCGAAGGGCACGATGTATAAGCTCACGTCCGTGTGGCTCTTAAGCAGGAATCCGATGATGGGAAACAGTGTGATGAGCGCCAGCACGAGGCCTATGGAGTTGGAGCGTAGCAGGTAGTCGCGGCGGAATAGGTAGATGTAGAGGAACATTGTGCCTACTGACATCAACACCAGGATGAATTGTCCGCTCAGTATCCACCAGAACGTGTTGGCCTCACCGCGTCGACGCTCCATCTCGGCTTTCAGCGAGTTGAGGATGCTTTCTTTTTCGGCGGTCACAATATCGCCCTGGTTGATAATGCTTTGTCCTGCCTGCACCAAGCCTACGAATTGCCCTACCGAGGCATAGGCAGCCTGAAGTTCGGCAGAGTTTTTGAGGGTGTCTTCTTTGAGGTTGGGCTGTAGGTAGGCGTTGAGGTTACAGTTGCTGAGTTCGCCCTCAAAGCGGTGGAGCGAGTCGGCTCTGAGGATGTATTCGTAAGCCGTGCGTGTGGAGAAGAGTTGCTCTGTCAGCACGTGTTGCGCTTGCTGCTGATGCACGATGCGCACGCCGAGTTTTGATTTTTTCTGAAGTGCGGTAAGCTCTACGGGTGAAACCACCCCTTTGTCGTAAACGGCTTGCAGATGTTCCTTCGCAAACTTGAAGCATTGCAGCCCAACGCCTTTGAATTGATGGTTGAGGTAGTCGCGCTCAAAGGCAGCCAACTGTTTTTCAGCCACTTCGGGCTGCTGTTGATAGTAGGGAATGAAGGCTTGCGCTATGCTGTCGCGAAGGTTTTGCTGCTGTTCTTCAGAGCGCAGCACGGGGAAGTCGTATTCGGCAATGAGAGAAGAGTAGCGCCAAGGCTTGTCCTGCTGATAGTCGTAGGCAAAGTTGGAGCTGTTGCGCGGTGAGAAATAGAGTAGCAACGCTATGCACACCGTGAGGTAGAGTATCACTAAGAGAAGTGTGGGTGTGCTTAATCGGATGCTGGATGATTTTCTCATAATCGTGGATTTTGCTTTGTGAAAAACGGTTTTGCTCTTCTTTGTTTTGAAGAGTGCTTGTTGCAAAATGCAAGGCAAATGTACGTAATAAAAAAAAATCGGTTGCTAAATCGGCTTTATTTTTGTAGAAAAGCCCCC
>JAFOWI010000273.1 GCA_017425985.1 Bacteroidaceae bacterium
AAACGCTGAAAATCAAGGAAACCGACCGCATCGCCGCACTCCAGACTGAGCTCCGCAAAATGGGTATCGACGTAATCAGCATCGACGATAGCGAATTGCGCTGCGACGCTTATCCGCAGAAACCTTATGCCGAACTCCCCCCACCCATTATCTCCACCTACGAGGACCACCGCATGGCAATGGCATTTGCACCCTGCGCCCTGCGACTCGGCTCCATCAACATCGAACATCCGGAAGTGGTGAGCAAATCCTACCCCACCTTCTGGAACGACATTGCAAAAATCGAACAATCTTAAAGTCCACTCATCATGTATTTCGTCATCATACTGATAGCGCTCTTAATTGTGCTCTGCCTCGTGGCACTGGGCATCGGCTATCTGCGCAATCGCTCCTACCGCAAAAAGATTGAGCGCGGAGAAATCAGCGAAATGCCCGAACCCGAAATTCCCGACGCCGAATGTTGCGGTCAGCACGAAACCTGCGAGAAGGACAGCCTCCTGGCTGCCGTGAGCAAGGACGTGGAATACTACAACGACGAAGAGCTCGACCGCTACCGTTTCCGCCCTGCCGACGAATACACCGCCGAAGAGGTAGAGGAATTTCAGGAAGTGCTCTACACCATGCGCAACGACGAAGTAGCCGGATGGGTGCGCTCGCTGCAACTGCGCAGCATCGAACTGCCCAACCCCGTGAAGGACGAAGTGTTCCTCATCATTGGCGAGCGACGTATGCATTAAGGGCCGGAATAGAAGCTATAGAGACTATAGAAGTTATAGTTTCTATAAAGGCTATAGACACTATAGAAACTATAAAAAACCTAAGCGCTCCTTTATTCGCTCACGTTCATCAGCTACGCAATCTCCGCAAGGCTATTTCTCATTTCACCTTTTTCATTTTTCATTTCTCATTTGTTCTCTGCAACATGCGCCCCACACTCCATAAATACCTCCTCCTCACGCTCCTCGCAGCGACCATGGTAGGAATCACATCGTGCTCTACAAAAAAGAACACGGCTTCTTCGCGCATGTGGCACTCGTTCACAGCCCGCTACAACACCTACTTCAACGGACACGAAGCCTACAAACAAGGTATGCAAGCCAAGGAGAACGGCAACAAGGACAATTATGCAACGTTTCTCCCCGTCTTCATGGTAGCCAACGAACAGAGTCGTACGCTCGGAAGCGGCAATTTCGAAACCGCCATCACTAAGTGCAAAAAAGCCATTCAGCTCCACTCCATCAGCAAGCGTCCTAAAATCGACGCCACCAAACAACGCGATGATAAGACCAAGGCTTACCTGGCACAAAAGGAGTTTAACCCCTTCCTGCGCCACGCATGGATGCTCATGGGCGAAGCTTATTTTCAGAAGGGCAACTTCCTGGAAGCGGCCTCCGTATTCTCCTACATCACGCGCCACTATGCCACGCAGCCCCTCATCGTGAACGAAGCCCGCGCCTACCTTGTGCGCTGCTACACCGAACTTGAGTGGTACTACGACGCTGAAGATGTGCTCAACCGCCTGCAACGCGACACTGTCAACAACAAAATCCAGCGCATCACCGACCTTTCACAAGCCAATCTGCTCATCCGTCAGGAAAAGTTTGAACAAGCGCTCCCCCTCCTCGAAAAAGTGGCCAGCAAAGCTCCGAGCAATCTGCGCAAAGCGCGCCTTTACTTCCTCTTAGGACAAATTTATCAGCACTTAGGTCAGGACCAGCGTGCCTACGACGCCTTTCAGAAGTGCTTAGGCAAGAATCCGCCCTACAACCTTGCCTTCAATGCGCGCATTCGCCAAACCGAAGTGGTTGGCAAGGGCACACTTGCAAAGAAGATGTTGCGCCGCCTCTCGCGCATGGCGCACGATGACAAGAACAAGGAGTACCTCGACCAAATTTACTACGCCATCGGCAATATCCACCTGGCTCAAGCCGACACGCTCACCGCCCTTGCCCAATACGAAAAGGGCCGCGCCGGAGCCACACGCAATGGTCCGGAAAAAGGCGTGCTCGTACTGCGCATGGCTGAGCTCTACTGGGAACGCGGCGACTACGAAAATGCCCGCGCCTGCTACAGTGACGCCGTGAGCCTCATCGACAAGGAGCACAAGCTCTACGCCGAAATTAAGCGCCGCTCAACCGTGCTCGACGAATTGGCTCCGCTCACTACGGCCATCCACTTGCAGGACAGCCTCCTGGAGCTATCCACCATGAGCGAAACCGACCGCAACGCAGCCATCGACCGCGTCATCGAAGAGCTGAAGCGCAAGGAGAAAGAAGCCGAGCAACTCGCTGCCGACTCTGCCGCCGAAGCACGCAGACTCGAAAACGCGCCCACCAACTCGCATCGCAACAAGCAAAGCACCCCCGGCGCGCAAACAGGAGCCGACAACTCATGGTACTTCTACAACGCGACAGCCGTCGTACAGGGGAAACAAACCTTTGCCAAGCTTTGGGGAAAGCGTAAGTTGGAGGACGACTGGCGCCGAAGCAACCGAAGCGTCATCACCTTCGACACCGACGAAACGACAGCCGACTCACTCACCACCGACTCGCTCGCTGCTGACAGCCTCGCCATAGACAGCGCAGCTGCTGCCGATGCGCCCGAAGCCGACCCCCACAAACGCGAATACTACCTCGCACAAATACCCTTTACCGAAGGGCAGAAAATGGCGGCACACGACATCATCGAAACATCGCTCTACGAAGCCGCGCTCATCGAAAAAGACAAGCTCGAAGACTTCCCCCTTGCTGAAAGAACCTTTGAGCGACTCCTGCGCGACTACCCTCAATTCCGCAACACAGCCGACGTGTATTACCAACTATTCCTGATGTATTCGCGCTGGGGCAACCTCGACAAGGCCAACTACTTCCGCAGCATGATGGCCACTCACTTCCCCGACGACGAGAACACCATCATGATTACAGCCCCCGACTTCGAATACCGCGCGCGCTATGCCAAGGAACTCGAAGACTCACTCTATCGCGCCACCTACGACGCTTACCGCCTGCGCGACAACGCCACCGTGTGGGAGAACGCACGCCTCTCGAAGGAACTCTACCCCAAGGGCCTCAACCGCCCGA
Source organism: Bacteroidaceae bacterium (assembly GCA_017425985.1). Lineage (GTDB taxonomy): Bacteria > Bacteroidota > Bacteroidia > Bacteroidales > Bacteroidaceae > Alloprevotella. Next base: position 3,081 of record JAFOWI010000273.1, read on the forward strand.
AGTTCATCTTCGTCAATGTGCTGAGTCGCCTTGCCACCACACCTGCCGACACCCTCATTGCAGAACTACGCAGCCTCATCGAAACCTATCCCAAGAGCGACGTCAGTACGCTCGCCGGCATGATGGTCAAGGGGCTCGAAAGCGGCAGAAGCATCGGAAGCGGCGCACTCGACATCGGCTCGCTATGGAGTATGCGCGAGGAAACAGCCAACAAATCGGCAGAAGAGCTGGCTGAGCAACAGCAATTCGAGACGGAGCAAAACACACGTTTCTGCTTCCTCATTGCCTATCCGACCGACACCATCGACGACAATCAGTTGCTCTACGACCTGGCGCACTTCAACTTCACGTCCTACATGTCGCGCATCTTCGACCTGCGCCTGCAGCGCGGAAAGGCCATTACGCAATTCATCGTAGGCGGATTCAAGTCCTTTGCAGAAGCCCACCAGTACGTGCAGCGCATGTCGCTCAATGCGGAACTGTCGGACAAACTCTCAAAGGCACGCACCTTCCTCATCTCTGAGCAAAACGTAGCACTCATCGGCACAGCCTTCAGCTACGACGACTATGCCAAGTTCTACGAACACCACTTCGCCCCCGCTGAGCTCGCCCCATCGCTCCACACGCCCGAGGAAGAAACGCCCCTCCAGCGCTACGAAGACGAACTCACGCCCGAAGAACTGCAGCAGCAGGAGGAACGCAACAACTCCGACGACCAAGACACCACCACCTCCGACGACGACGGCGGCGACTGGTACTAACCCCATATCAATGCAGAATCAGAGGATGCGCCTAGCACCATTGGCGCATCCTCTTTTGTTATCGCACGCCGCAAACAGCAATAAAACGCTGTGCAAACCGACATGCATAAAACTTGTATATTTATGCATATATGCACATATTTCATGCATATATTCACATAAATATGCAAGTCGATGAAAATGAAGGTTACAATTTGCAACGTTAATTGCAAAGTCATAGATAGCAAATTCGAGAGTGAAATGTTAAAATTTTGACGCCTCGGGAAAAGTCGCGATTTGGATTTCGGCAAAAAATGTTGTATCTTTGTACTACGGAAGGGGAAACTGCACGGTTTCCCCTTTTTTAGGCCCCAAAAATAACAAAAACAACATCAAAGGTTGTTAAAACAAGCTTTGATGTTGTTAAAATTACCTCCGATGTTGTTTTCAGAAAGTCCGATGTTGTGAAAAATCCGACCGATTCGGGTGCGAAAACCTCCGATTTTGGGGAGATTTAGTTAATAATTGTTAAAACTTCGCATTTTCTGATATTTATCATTTTTGTCACCAGGTGTCAAAATTTCCGGATTTTAACATTTAAGTGAATATGCGGAATATATGCAACAAATATGCACATATGCACAAAGCCATTTCGATGCAGCAAACGCTTAAGAAATTGCACAAATCCCTACCGTGTTAGACAAAAATGTTGAACCCGAAGCACACTTCGAGCCATGCATCATGCGCCACTCAAAGCCTGCATCTCGCGCTTGTAGAATCCGCGCACATACACAAAGTAGAGCAACACGCCCAGTGCATTGACTGCCCACGCCATCCAGAAGGCGTGGTAGAACGTAGTGTATTCAGCCACAACTCCACCGAGGAACACGCCCAGCCCCATGCCTACGTCCCACGAAACGAGCATCGTGGAATTAGCAGTACCGCGCTTCTGGCTGCCACCTAAGTTGATGAACATCGTTTGAAAGGCGGGAAACATATGACCGTTGCCCAAGCCGATAATCAATGCAGCCCCGAAGAAGCCCCAGTAGTTATGGACACCGGCAAAGAGCAAGTAGCCCACGAGCGACACGAGCAAACCGAGCGTAGCGTTGTGCAACACGCGGCCCTGGCGCAGCGAGCGTCCGCCATAAAGGCGCGAAACAATCAGCCCCAAGGCTATGAGCAGGAAAAATACGCCCGAACCACTCAGCAGTCCGAGTTCCTCCTTGGCATAAAGGGCTATGTAGGTGGAAATCACGCCGTAGGAAAACGAAAGGCAGGCGAAACCCACACCCATACCCAGCGCCTTGACCAGGATGAAGCGGTCGAGCGACAGTTTCTTCGTCGTCGGCACCGGTTCGCGCGGCTTTAGTTTCAGTCCGCGGTTGATGACGTAGCCCGAGCCAGCCACAGCGATGGCAAGCACAAAAAGCAGTTCGAAACTCCCCGTCCACTCGTAGAGCACAAGCGCGAGCATCGGACTGAGCGCCGTTGCCACATTGTTGCTCAGCCCGTAATAGCCTATACCCTCGGCACGCCGCGCAGGGTGGAGCACGTCGATAGCCACCGTCGTGTTTGCCACCGTCGTTGCGCCGAAGGGCAAACCGTGGAGCGTGCGCACCAAGGCAAAGAGCCACAGCGTGCCCGCCAGCGGATAGCCTATGAAGCAGAGGAAGAACAGGAAATACGTAACGAGCAACACCTTGCGCCGCGAAAAACTATCGACAAGATAGCCACTGAACGGGCGCACCAGCATGACGGCAATCGTATAGCCCGAGAGCACCACGCCTATCGTATGCTTGTCGGCACCAAACGATTCACTCAAATACAAAGGTAAAAGCGGCGTCAGCAACATGAAACTGAAAAATATCATGAAGTTGGCGGACCACACGCGCAGATAATTGCCGTTCCACAGCACCTCGCGCTCAGCCGAAGAAGTTTTCCTAAACACCGTTTTATTTTTACAAATACCGTGCAAATTTACAAATAATAATAACTCGGCTTCATTTGTTTTCGTTAAATTTGCAAAGATATCAAACATTCATCCCCCCTACTATGCAAGAAATATTTTCCATCATAGCCCGCTCGCTCAATATCAAGGAGCGACAAGTTGAGAACACCATCAAACTGCTCGACACGGGCGCTACCATCCCCTTCATCTCGCGCTACCGCAAGGAAGCCACGGGCGGACTGACCGACGTGCAGGTTGCCGAAGTGGCAGAGCAGCAGCGCAAGCTCAGTGAGCTCGTACATCGCAAGGACTACATCACACAGACCATCGAAGAGCAGGGCAAACTCACCGACGAACTGCGCGAGCGCATTGCCAAGTGTTGGGATGCCACCATTTTAGAAGACATCTATCTGCCCTACAAGCCTAAGCGCAAAACGCGCGCAGAAGCTGCGCGCAAACGCGGACTCGAACCGCTTGCCGACGCCATACTCCTCCACCCCAATGCCAACCCCGAACAGTTGGCGGAAAAATATCTGACCGACGAAGTGCCCACTACTGCCGACGCCCTGCAGGGTGCGCGCGACATCCTGGCTGAGCGCATGAGCGAAGACGAGCAAATCCGCGCCACGCTCCGCACCACTTTTGAGCGCACGGCTGTTATCAGCTCCAGCGTCGTCAAGACGAAGCGCGAAGAGGCAGCTAAATATGCCGACTACTTCGACTTCAGCGAGCCGCTGCGACGATTGCCCAGCCACCGCCTGCTCGCTATGCGCCGCGGCGAAGCCGAGGGATTCCTCCGCGTAAGTATCAGTCCGCGCGACGAGGACGACGCTCGCGACCGCCTGCTGCGTGGCTACCCCACACGCGGACTTTGCGGCGAACAAGTGGTGATGGCTATGACCGACGCTTATAAGCGCTTGCTCAAACCCTCTATCGAAACCGAGTTTGCTGCCAGTTCGAAGAAAGCCGCTGATGAGGAGGCGATACGCGTGTTCGCAGCCAACCTCAACCAGCTGTTGCTCGCTGCGCCCTTAGGTCAGAAACGCATCATGGGCATTGACCCGGGCTTCCGAACGGGTTGCAAAGTGGTGTGCCTCGATGCGCAAGGCAACCTGCTGCACAACGACACCATCTTCCCCCATCAGCCCCGCAACGAATGGGCACGCTCGTGCGGAAAACTCTCTACGCTCATCGAGCAATATCATATTGAAGCCGTAGCCATAGGTAATGGCACAGCAGGCCGCGAAACCGAAGAGTTGGTGCGTTCGCTCCACTTGCCCAACCTCACCATTTTCCTCGTGAGCGAAGACGGAGCGTCCGTATATTCGGCTTCGAAAATTGCGCGCGACGAATTTCCCGACTACGACGTCACGGTGCGTGGCGCCGTCAGCATCGGGCGCCGCCTTGCCGACCCTCTGGCGGAATTGGTCAAGATTGACCCGAAGTCCATCGGCGTCGGACAGTACCAGCACGACGTGGACCAGACCGCCCTCAAACAAGCGCTCGACCTCACCGTAGAGAGTTGCGTAAACACCGTGGGCGTGAACCTCAACACCGCGAGTAAGCACCTGCTCACCTACATTTCAGGGCTCGGGCCTGCTCTGGCGCAAAACATTGTGGACTATCGCGCCGCGAACGGCGCTTTCCGCTCGCGCAAGGAGCTGCAGAGCGTACCCCGACTGGGCGCTAAGGCCTACGAGCAGTGCGCCGGATTCTTACGCATACCGGGTGCTGACAATCCGCTCGACAATACTGCCGTGCACCCCGAAAGCTACGCA
>JAFOWI010000274.1 GCA_017425985.1 Bacteroidaceae bacterium
ACGCCTATGTTTGCTATCTCTGAGTTTACAATTTACAGCGTGTTTTGTAAAGTCCACTTTCATTCGTTTTTCTACGGATATGGGCATATCTTTTTTTGAAAAATGCGAATTTTTATAAGAATATTTTGTTGCTACTCTATACCTTCAGAAATACTTTTTTGCAATAAAGGAAGTAAAGGAAGAGCCAGCACAGAGCTATGTAGCATGTCCAATATCCTATGGCGTAGAGATTGTCGGGGAGTAAGGAGAGTGTTCCGCCAAAAATGGTTTTAATCGGTTTTGAGCAATCGAGAAAATGTTGAGCGAGGTATATAGTGATGGAGTTTAAGCCGATGATGCGGAAGAAAAACGTCCATTTTCGCCATTGCATGACGTCGATTATCCAATAAAACGCGGCAAATAGTGCCATCGAATAGCCTCCGGCAACGCAGACGAACGAACTTGTCCAAAGGTTTTTGTTGATGGGGAACAACTCATTCCATGCGTAGCCTGCGCCTATAAGAATCAGGCCGGTAAGCAGTAGTAAGGCGGCTTTCTTATGTTCGCTCCAACTCTTAACGCTACGTATAAAATCGCCAGTATAGATTCCGAGCATGGCAGTTACTACAGCCGGAAATGTAGAGAGGATGCCCTCGGGGTCGTGTATGCCTAAATGGAGTTTTCCTGGGAGCAGCATTCTATCAATGTAGCCTACGATACTTCCTTCCATCGAAAGCGGCGAAGCCCCTTGCGCGTCGGGCGCGCTTACTATGCTTAGTAGCGCATAATATCCCCATAGAATAGCGAGTGCTATGGTTAAAGCTATTTTTCGTGAGCATCTTATGTATATGAATGCTGCCAACATCCATGCCAAGCCGATTCTGCCGAGCACGCTTGCTATGCGTAGGTTCTCGAAATCAAAATCCAGCAATCCGTTGTAAACGACTCCTAATCCGACGAGCGTCAAACCACGACGCAACACGCGTAGCATTACTTTTTGTTGCGGTTCGCCTAAACTTTGACTCTTTGCCATAGAGAAGGGGAACGATACGCCTGCTATAAATAGAAAGAGCGGGAAGATTAAGTCGTAGAGCGCAAAACCATCCCAGGCCTTGTGTTCCAGCTGTTGTGCGAAATCTGCAAAGACAGTTTCCGGGAGTAGTGCGCCAAGGCAGAGGAAAAAAGCATCTCCGCCCATAATAAAGAGCATGTCGAATCCGCGAAGCGTGTCCAACGAAAGTAGGCGATTATTCATGAAGTTTGATTTTTAGTTTACTGTTGCTGCAAATTTACAATAAAATGGTCGGATATTTACTTTTTGCCCAATAAATGCTCTTTCCCGATTTTATACCGTGCATGAGCGAGTGGGGTGCCCCGTTTTTTTCTGTTATTATTCGTAGCAAGGGCTTTGGGAGGCGGATAAAACGAAGGACTGCTTCTTACGCAGAGGTAAGAGCAGTCCTTCATGGGTGATTTGAGAAAACAGGTCTTATTTAAAAATATCGAATACGCCGAAGTTGCTACAATCGTTGAAGAGTGCGAGCGCCATGAGTCCGAAGAGCAAAATCATGCCAAACATTTGCGCACGTTCCATAAATGCATCGGAGGGCTTGCGGCGCAGAATGATTTCAACAAGGAGGAAGAACACATGCCCCCCATCGAGCGCAGGGATGGGAAGAATGTTCATCACGGCAAGGATGAGCGAGATGAAGGCAGTGAGCGACCAGAATCGTTGCCAGTCCCATGTAGCAGGGAAGAGATTGCCTATCGTGCCAAATGAACCGATGCTCGAAGCGCCTTCGGCTGTGAAGACGTATTTGAGGTCGCTTACATAACCTGTGAGCGTATTTACAGCGCGGTCGATGCCTGCAGGGATGGATTCGAGGAATGAGTATTGGCGCGTAACGGTTTCGTAATCTATTGCAGCATTGCGCATGTAGAATCCAAACTGATAGTCGGAGTTGAACTTGACTTGCAGCGTGTCGATTGTTTGACTGTTGGCGCGTGCAACAGTGATGGTGATGTGGCTAAGACGTAGGCTGTCTTCAGCATTGCCTGTGGCAAGAATGTCGTTGCGACGACTTATTTCGAGCGCAAATTCGTTCCATGTAGTGAATTTGAAATCGTCAATAGAAAGAAGTTGATCTCCCTTATTGATACCGGCAATTTGCGCAGGCGAGCCTGCCGTTACGCTATCGATAACCGACGGTAGGGTCGGTGCGATGAAAGGAGGAATCGTCTTGGTGTCGGCAACTTGCAACAGGGTGAGCGATTCGGGAAGGTCGAAGGTCACTTCCGTGCCTTGACGGAGCACGGTGATGTTTCGGGATTCGCAAATGTTGCGATAGAAATCAGAGTCGATGCGGTCGAACGTGGCGATGTCCGTGCGCAAGGGGATGTCGCCATCTACGAAACCAGCTTCTTTAGCAAGGGCATTGTAGGTAAATCCGTGGGTATAGTTTTTTACAGGAATGTAAGTTTCGCCCCAGGTGTAGAGCATTGCGATGTAGATGACTACGGCTGTAATGAGATTGAACAGAACGCCACCAATCATCACTAGGAGTCGCTGCCATGCGGGCTTCGCGCGGAATTCGTAGTCTTTGACCGGCTGCTTCATCTGCTCGGTGTCCATAGACTCGTCAATCATGCCCGAAATCTTAACGTATCCGCCAAGCGGAATCCATCCGATGTGGTAGTCTGTGCCTTTGTATGAGAAAAGTTTGAGTGAAAATTTCGGATCAAAAAAGATGCAGAATTTTTCGACTCGGATGTTAAAGAGTTTTGCAAAGAAGAAGTGCCCGGCTTCGTGGAGCACTACGAGCAGTGCAAAGCAAAGGATGAGCTGAAGGGCTTTGATAAGAAAAATTTCCATGTTTGAGTTTTTGTGTTTGTCGGTTGTCGTGGGAGTAAACAAAGAACCTGTGACGTTAGTTTGTAAGTCGTTGATTCGATGTTTACTCTCCCTTATTTAGGTTATGAGTTAAGATTTTTGAACTCGTTCCATAGCCATGGTGCGCGTAGTTGCGTCCGTGGTGTAGAGTTGTTCTAATGTAGGTGCGTTGATGAATGCTACATTATGCATGCAGTTCTCTATGATATCCGAAATTCCGTAGAATGAAATCTTGCCTTCGCGAAATGCTGCATTGCAAACCTCGTTGGCTGCATTCAGGATGCAGGGCATATTGCCGCCCTTTTCAATGGCTTCGTAAGCGAGGCGCAGACATGGGAAATCATCCATGCGAGCGGGTTCGAAGTGCATTGCTCCTAATTTGAAGAGGTCAAGACGCTCTGTTTCAAGATGCAGACGAGCCGGATAGCTGAAGGCGTATTGGATGGGCAATCGCATATCGGGCATGCCCAACTGTGCCTTTACGCTACTATCACTGAATTGCACTGCACTATGGATGATGCTTTCAGGGTGAACAACGACTTCAATATCCGAGGGTTTCACGCCAAAGAGCCACTTTGCTTCAATCATTTCAAAGCCTTTGTTCATGAGTGTGGCAGAGTCGATTGTAATTTTTGCACCCATTTCCCAATTAGGATGGCGGAGGGCTTGTTCGGGAGTTACTTCGGCAATTTGTTCGCGTGTTAGTTTACGGAAAGGTCCGCCTGAAGCTGTAAGGAGAATTTTTTCAATGCGGTTGCCTTGTTCGCCCGCTAAGCATTGGAATATCGCAGAGTGTTCACTGTCAACGGGCAGAATGGGAACTTTGTATTCGTTTGCCAGTTGGCAAATGATTTCACCAGCCACGACTAATGTTTCCTTATTGGCAAGCGCAATTATTTTTTTTGACTTGATGGCTTCGATAGTAGGAGGAAGTCCGGCAAAGCCAACCATGGCTGTCAGCACAATATCAATGTGCTGATTGCATACAACTTCGCACAATGCCTGAGAACCTCCGTAAACCTTGATTGGGAGGTCTGCCAATTGCTTTGCGACGTAGTCGTACTTGTCTTCGTTGGCAATAACAACGGTGTCGGGTTGAAATTGACGCGCCTGCTGAATGAGCAGGTCGGCATTATTGCCCGCTGTAATGGTGTGGACTTCAAAAAGGTCGCTATGTTGGCTTACGACATCTAAGGCTTGCGTGCCAATGGAGCCGGTTGAGCCAAGAATACATATTTTTTTCATAGTAGCATCGATTGTGTTACTGATAGAGTTCCAGAATACCCTGTGGAATCGTGAGAGTGATGGTTCGTTCCTTAATATTATAGTCAGCAAGAAAGTCATCGTGGTAGGGGATTACCAATTCTTCGCCATTTATACCATCAACATAGAAGAGTGGGTTTTCCTTTGCATCATAGACTTCGGTGATGATACCAAGTTCGCCAGCCGTCGTGTCATAAATCGTGTAACCGGTAAGGGCTTTGAGCGAAGATAGTTCTGCTTCATCGTCTTCGTCGAGATGTTCATTGGGGTAGAAGACCTTAGTGCCTACAAAAGCTTTGGCTTCGGAGTCGGAATTGATGTTTTCAAATTTAAGAATGACGGTGTCTTGATTCTTAAACTTGTAGTATTCAATAAAAAATGGGATGTTGATGCCATCAATATTGAAAACGAGGTAGGGCGAGGAGCCACGGTCGAAAGGGTCGTCGGTGAAAATCATTTCAACTTCGCCTTGAAGTCCTCTGAATTTTTGAATATATCCGATGTAGAATACATCTTCGTCTTTTATCATAGTTCTCTGTAGATTTTTGCGCCTAAAGATTGTAAGCGGTGTTCAATATTTTCGTATCCGCGGTCGATTTGATGAATGTTTTCAATACGACTCGTTCCGTTGGCTGATAGGGCGGCAATGAGGAGGGCAATACCTGCACGGATGTCGGGAGAGGACATACGACGAGCTTTGAGCTGAAGTTGCTTGTCGTGTCCGATGACAACGGCTCTGTGAGGATCGCAAAGGATGATTTGTGCGCCCATGTCAATCAATTTGTCAACGAAGAACAGGCGACTCTCAAACATTTTTTGATGTATGAGCACGCTGCCTTTGGCTTGTGTGGCTACCACTAAAAGCACGCTCAGCAAGTCGGGCGTCAGTCCGGGCCATGGTGCGTCAGCTAAAGTCATGAACGAACCATCGATAAAACTGTCGATGGTGTAGTGTTCCTGGCGTGGAATATAAATGTCGTCGCCTTGGCGCTCCATCGTGATGCCCAATCTTTGGAAAGCTTCGGGAATGATGCCTAATTGGTCGTAGGCTACGTCTTTAATTGTAATGCCATCGCCAACCATTGCTGCCATACCAATGAAACTACCGATTTCAATCATGTCGGGCAGAATGCGGTGGGTTGCACTTTCCAAAGATTCAACGCCTTCGATATAAAGTAAATTCGAACCAACACCCGAAATCTTTGCTCCCATTTGTTTGAGCAACTTGCAAAGTTGTTGAATATAGGGTTCGCAGGCTGCATTGTAGATTGTAGTTTTACCCTCAGCGAGTACGGCGGCCATTATGATATTGGCAGTACCAGTAACAGATGCTTCATCGAGCAACATGTAGGTACCAACGAGTTTGTCGGTTTTAACTTCAAAGCAACCTGTCGTATCGTCGTAATTAAATTTTGCGCCTAATTTTTGGAGTCCGAAAAAGTGAGTGTCGAGACGGCGACGTCCGATTTTGTCGCCACCGGGTTTTGCAATAAATGCTTTACCGAAGCGAGCGAGTAATGGACCTACAAGCAAAACGCTGCCACGAAGAGAAGAGCAGCGTGAGAGAAACTCGGGAGTGTTGAGATAATCCAGGTTGATTTTTTCTGCTGTGAAGGAAAAGTCGCCCTCAGCGTGTTTCTCAACTTTAACCCCCATATCAATCAGCAGTTGAATCAGGTTGTTTATATCTAAAATATTGGGAATATTAGAAATGCGAACCTGCTTATCTGTTAGCAGAGTAGCGCAGATAATTTGCAGTGCTTCGTTTTTTGCTCCTTGCGGTATGATGGTTCCTTTAAGAGCGTGTCCGCCTTCAATAATAAATGCCGACATATATGAATGTTATGATAGTTTTGGGGTTTTAACTTTGTGGTTAACGTCGATGTGAATTAAATCCTTGTTGCTAAAGTTTGGTTTAATGTTTCCGCTTGTGTATTCGGAAATGTCATCCGATACTTTATCATTGGTTATGCCATCGCCTTTCCAATCAGCAAGATTACGTTTCATGCGGTTGGCTGTTGCTATCAAAAGTGCGTTTTGTAGTTCTTGGTCTTCTGTTTCGTTGAGCTTGTGTAACAACTTTTCTAACATGTGACCATAATGTTTGTATTTGATATTATGATTGGGATATTCAAGAGGTTTTGCATTGTAAGTCTCAGGAGTTACACGCGTTATTTCGACTGGATAGTCTATATCCAATTCATAGTTAGACAGGAATGCTAAGTGATCCCAAAGTTTAGAATTGTAGTCGGCAGAATACTTTCGATAACTATAAGCGTTTTCGTCATCAGCATCGTCAATAGTAGCCATAATGCGGATGATGAGTTTGGCATATTCGTTGCGTTCGTTTCGGTCACTGATGCTAATTGCGTGTTTTATCATCTGTAGTACCAATCTTCCGTATTCGGGTAGCTTAAGTTGTGTTTTGATACTATTGTCCATAGTTGTGTTAAAAATCAAAAGAGTTGCTTTGCTTTTGTAGCAACAAATTCTTTTAAATAATATGGTTCAAAATAAGCAACATCCGCAAAGTCGTTTTTCGCAATAGCCAGTTCGGCTAAGGGGAGCATGCTTTTTGCATTGGCTTTGATATTTGGGATAAAGCGTGCGTTGGGGTGCTTAATGATGTCTATACATTTCTCTGCACCATTGCCGAAAAAGTAGATAGGCTGTTTTTCTAAGTAGTCGGCATAGGACGTTTCGTCGATTATGTCGGCTTGAGTTTCGCGTATATTGCGTAAAGAACGATCGTATATTGCTGCATATACTTCCATCCTTCGAGCGTCTATCATTGGGCAAAGTAAGGCGTCCTCGTCCAACTCTTCGTAAAGAAGTGGGCGCGCGCATAGCATTTTCAATGTAGGAATTGTGATAAGTGGTATGTTGAATCCGTAACAGATACCTTTGGCTGTAGATGTTCCGATGCGTAATCCTGTGTATGAGCCGGGACCCTCGGTGATTGCTACAGCATCAAGTGGTATCGCATGACTGTTGGCAAAGGATAAAGCTTCGTCAACGAATGTTGCAAGATGACGTGTGTGCGCATTGTTTTCTTCGCACACTTTTTCAAAGATGGTGTCTCCATCTTGCCCTAAGGCAACGGAACATACTTCAGTAGAAGTTTCAATAGCTAATATGCAGGACACGAGTGATTCTTTTTATTTCAGGTGAATGAATGTTTATATCTTTGTTCGTTTATTTCGGGCATCATAATGATATGTCGATACCTAAAGATAATTCTTCCTTAAGTTGGAAGTAATTTTTACCAGGCTTTTTTACTACGCTGTCGTCAAAGCGAGGATAGAGGTATAATTTAGTGGAGAGATATTTGTTGATTTTTAAGTTGATGGTATTTTCCCATTCAATTTGCGCTTTCTTGTAGTCTGTAAAGTAGTAAATGCGTCCGTTCCATTGAATGTTTTTGCAGATGGTCCATTTGAAGTTGCTTGTAATGTTAGAACCGAATTCGAATCGGCTGTGTTTGTCGCGCAAACCAAAATTGTTGACCAAGTTTCTTCTGTCGCAGTATTTAAGCTTACCTGCAAAGGGGGCTAATTTTGCTGTAAATTCAAAGTTTTTTACTCTAAGAGCGTAGTCCATACCGACTGACAACACAGATTCAAAGGGTGACATGAAATCCGAATAAACTCTTTCGTCGTTAGCGCGATAGCCTTTGTAGAATTGTGTCCAGCTTTGTAGTGAAATGGTGTAGTACCAATTCTTAAATGCTTTTAAACCAAAGTTGTTTGTTAATCGAATTTGGTCAGAATGTGTTTTTAAGGAGTGTTCATTGTCGTTGTGGGAATTTTGAAAGCCAAGTCGCATTTCCAGACGGTTGTCAACCTTAAATCCTCGTTTGTTGTCGTAGTTTGCCTCTATATTGCAAGTCGCAAGGAAGTTTCTATAATTCGTAGCTCCTTGATGCCAGTTGCTTGATGCGTATGATTGCATAAATTGGAGTGAGAAGTTTGATTTGATTTTCCAGAAATTAGGTTTTTTTACAACCAAACTCCATGCTTGGTCAAACTCATCGACAGGTTCGGGCTTGGCTTCCTCTTTTTTCTTAGCTTCGGGTTGAGGTTTTATTTCAAGATTTGCGGTTTGGGTAGGAGGTAGCTCTACGTTCTTTACATCTTGAATGTTGCTTATCCAATTGGGGTTTTCAGCATAGCTTTGTGTAAGCAGGCGATTCATGTACTGATACTTTTGGATAACAGCTGAGTTTGACTTGCTTTTTAATGACCCGATACTTTGTGAAAAGATTGAGTCAGACAGTCTTGAAAGAAAAAACAAGCGGTAGTAGTAAGGATTTGCCAACGTGTCGTTTCCTAAATACTTCCATTTGCTGTATTTTTTCTTAAGCGTTGCTAACTGATTGGTGTATAAGGACACGATGGAGTCGCTATATGCTGTGTCGTATGCTGACATTTGCAACGTGTCGTTTTGTTGTTCCGTGTTGTTGTCAAAGGTGGTATGATTGTGGGCAAACAAATTGCCACAAATAATAAGTGTGAGGAAGGTGAGAATACAAATTCTGGTGTGTTGCATAGTATATTGCTAAGTAGATTTTTTATTTCAAAATTATAAAATTGCAAGCCTGTCTGTGTGTCGTAAATATAAAGAGCAAAGTTAGCTTATTTTCTCTCATATTTATTTTTTGTTGACTGAAAAGTAAAAAAAATATTTGTTTTTATTTAAAAAATGTATTTTATGAACAAATAACTCATCTTTTTAATGTAATTTTACAACCCAAAATTTAGTTCACATGCGGACAAGTGTGCCTTGAAAAGTTTTTTTCGGGTGGACTTGTCTATTTTGCGGAGTAAAGTTTTGCGGAGTTGGGCGGATGGTTTTAATACGTACTTCGTTTCATCATACGCATCAAAAATATAGAAATCAAAAACTTATTATATGGATAAAAACACAATTACTGGTCTCGTCCTTATGTTTGTTGTTCTGATGGGATTTTCGTATTGGAACACACCTTCGGAGGAGGAATTGGCAGCACAAGCAGCTGCAAGGGAAAAGGAGAAAACGGAGTTGGCTAATGAAGAAGCGGTTCAGCGTGAAAAAGTGGAAGTTGAGCAGCCTGCAACTCCGGTTGACTCGACTGCTTTGTTCTTCGCTTCGCGCGAAAAGAATTATCAAGAAGCAATCGTTTTGTTTAACGACAAGGTTGAACTTGTTATCAATCCCAAGGGGGGCTTGATTGCACGTGCACAGTTGCCCGAATACAAAAGTTATGGTGACTATAAGGATAATATTGAAGCGCCATTGCTTTTGTTTGATGAAACGACTTCTGTAATGGATTTTGTTTTTGACACAAAGGAAGATTACCTTTCGCTGAGTGATTACTACTTTGTTGCTCAAAATGTGACGGATTCGACGGTTACGATGGCGCTCGAACATCCTACGGGCGAAGCTGTTTATATCGACTACGAATTGTTGTCCGACAATTATTTGGTCAACATGACGGTTCGCACGAAGGGAATGCAAAAGCACTTTGCAGCGCGTACGAACTCGTTTACAATCGATTGGAAAGACTGCGTTCGTCAGCAGGAAAAGGGTTTCTATTTCGAAAACATGTATTCAACGCTTACGTATAAGCTTACAGGCGACGATACTGAGAAACTCTCTGAAATGGAAACTGAGGAAGTGAATGCTGATGGCAATGTCGATTGGATTGCATTTAAGAATCAGTATTTTAGTTCTGTCTTGATTGCGAAGGATAACTTTAGCGATGTTGCTTTGAAGAGCTATCAGATGGAGGAAAATTCAGGCTACCTCAAGGCTTATACAGCAAAAATGCAGGTGCCCTTTGATATTACAGAAAATGCCGGTACGCAGTTGCAATTCTACTTCGGTCCGAACCATTATCGCACGCTTCAGGGCATGGATGATTTCCGCCTTTCAGAGCGCGAAAACGATTTGCAGGAACTCGTTTATTTGGGATGGCCACTTTTCCGTTGGATCAACCGTTTCTTTACAATCTATGTGTTCGACTTCTTGATGGCATGCAATCTTCCCATGTGGGCAGTGCTCTTGTTTATCACATTGTTGCTCCGCGTGATTGTATATGCTCCGACGAAGAAAAGCTTTATGAGCAGTGCAAAGATGCGCGTTTTGAAGCCTAAGATGGATGTGATTAATCAGAAATATCCCAATAAGGAAGATGCGCTCAAGCGTCAGCAGGAAACGATGCAGCTCTATAGCCAGTATGGCGTTAGTCCGATGGGCGGTTGCTTGCCCATGCTCATTCAGATGCCTATCTGGATTGCGATGTTCAACTTCATTCCTAATGCTATCGAGTTGCGTCAGCAAAGTTTTCTTTGGGCAGACGACCTTTCGGCTTATGACGACGTGATTAGCTGGGGATTTGAGATTTGGGGTATTGGTTCGCACTTGTCATTGTTCTGCGTATTGTTCTGTGCTTCAAACATTGTGTACAGTTTCATGACAATGCGTCAGCAGCGCGATATGATGACGCCCGAACAGGCTGAGCAGATGAAGATTATGCAGTGGATGATGTATCTTATGCCATTGATGTTCTTCTTCATGTTCAATAAGTATTCAAGTGGTTTGAACTATTACTACTTCATCTCGCTCTTGTTTAGCGCCCTGACGATGTGGTGGTTGAGAAAGACAACCGATGAACAGAAATTGCTGGCTAAACTCGAAAAGTATTACGAGGAAAACAAGAATAATCCCAAGAAAAAGGCTTCGGGACTCGCTGCCCGCCTTGAAGCAATGCAGAAGCAGCAGGAAGAACTCCTGAAGCGTCAGCAGGAAATCAAGCAGAAGCGAGGATTGTAGTGACTAAAGTTAGTTAATAAATAGTGATGAATGAATGGGAACTCGAACGTTGAGGACTTTTTGCCTCTTTGTTCAGGTTCCCATTTTTCGTACCTCGCAAGTAATTACTTTCATGCTTTCGGGACCCCCGAAATAGCATTACATCGCTGCAAAGCACTTTCGGGGGTCCCGAAACGCCATTACATCGCTGCAAAGCACTTTCGGGGGTCCCGAAACGCCATTACATCGTTGCAAAGCACTTTCGGGGGTCCCGAAACGTCATTACATCGTTGCAAAGCACTTTCGGGGGTCCCGAAACGTCATTACATCGTTGCAAAG
>JAFOWI010000275.1 GCA_017425985.1 Bacteroidaceae bacterium
ACTGTTTTTACACATAAAGGTGGCAATAAAAAGGCTTACGACTGGTATCGCGTGTTGACACAGCCACGCAATATTGATGGCTCTGTTAATGAAGGAGCTTATGGTGGGTATGGTAAAGTTGATAGAGGTATTGATTATAATGGTTCAGACTATTATGATAGTCCTGTGGTAGATTCGGAGGATGATAAAGATCTACATCAACCACCTTATCCCGTAAATGACTGGGCAATTCCAACCAATGCGCGAGCACTTAATGATAGTACGACGTTCAGACATAAGACTTCTTGGAATGGCTTTATCTTGCAAGGTGGATTTATGGGAAGTGATGGTGGTGACGAAGGCGGTGCCGGTGCTTTAATTCGCTACAATGGTAAGTTGGAGAACTGCGTCATTCAATACAACTTTGGAGGAACTACTTATGGCGGTGGTTTGATGACGAGAAAGGGTGAGATCATCAATACTGCAATCCGTTACAATTATGGTTCAGGTCATGGTGGCGGTTTGTCGGCTACGAAGTTTGCAATCTTGTACAATTGTGAGATTTATGATAATGACTCAGGATCGAACGGCTCACAGGTGTTCCTGAATCAAAGTCTTTTCTACAACAATACGATTACGATAACGGGTAATCCTAAACATCCTGTTTCAGATCAGGATATTATTGCATACTCGAATCCAAAATGGTTCCAATATACGGTGATTGCGAATAACGTCATTAGTTCAGTGGATGCAAATGGCAAGAAGTATAAATTGTTCGCAATGCCGTTCGATCAATTAGACACTTATAATGTTGTATTTGCATACAATAATTATTATGAGGGAAAAGCTGCTTCGGAGTATGGTGCTGACTATATGGAAGGGATGAAGCGTAATTTTAACTTTGTCGAAGCTCCTCAATTTACCAAACAGATAGACGCAGATTTTCATTTAGAACCAACTTCACCTTGTCGCAATGTAGCGAATGAAATTACTTCATATAAATATAAGGGTGAAGATTATCCTGTAGATTTCCCCACCTTCGACAAGGACTACACCGAGCGCGTGAAGGACTGCCGTTTGGATGTGGGAGCGCATGAGTACAACGGTGCGTACGAAATTTCGCCAAAGCAGGAACAGGTGAAGGGAGACGGAACTCCTGACCCTAATGATATTCCGGTCGTCAATGACGTCGACAAGACAGTATCGCCCGGCGAATCGCTGACGCAGAAGCGCGAAGCAACCCTTGCCGACGGCGTGATGCAAGTGGCAGCTGATGCGCTTGCGGATGACGATGTATTGAAAGTTGCTACCTACTACGTCACCATGACGGGTGCGGGCTTGGCTTCGGGACAAAATCCGGAGAACGCCGCATGTCGTGAGAAACTTCAGAAGGTGCTCGACGCAGCCGGTCGTTACAAGTACCTGCATCCCGACGAAAAAGTGATTGTGAAGCTGGCAACCATCAAATCCGACGACAACTATTTCGGCTATGCGCCCAGTCGCTCAACGGTGAACAATGCTGCCGACCTCGACCAGAGCAATCCGCGTACGTACTCCCTCATGGTGCCACGCGGTGTGGAAGTGTGGGGCGGCTACAACGACGACTTTGTGGAATCCGAGCGCAGCGTCATCAATAATAAAACAATCCTTACGGGCGGATATACCAGTGACGGACTGAACGTAAACTGCTACCACGTGGTGACCTTCACGGACCACCTCTTCGACGCTGAGGGCCGCTTGATAACCGACGAAAATCTCCCAACGGGCGACGACTGGGCAGGCATTACGGCTACGCCCTCGCTTGCTGACAAAGCCGGCGAGATGGGCAGCTATAACCGCGCAGTGCTCGACGGACTTTTCATCGAAGAGGGCGACGCATCGGGCGAAGACCGCACGGGCGACGCAAGCAAGGAATTCCGCTACGGTGGTGCAGCCATCGTGACGAACTTTGCCCATGTGCGCAATTGTGTGTTGACGAACAACACGGCCTCTATCGGTGGCGGTGCGCTCTACATGGAAGAGGGCGGCCTCGTCAGTGGTTGCGTCTTTGAGCGCAACAAGGCTGAGAACGGTGGTGCCATCTATGTGAAGGAAACTGAGGCAGATGATGTGACACCCCAGGATGATGTGGACGATTATAAGAACAACTTCGCCCACTTGTACAGTTGTACCATCGTGGGCAATGAAGCTACGGATGCCGGCGGTGGTGTGTGGTTCAGCAACAATCTGCGTGCGGTGAACGTAGTGTTGTGGCAAAACCAGGGAAACAACGGTACCAACGTCAGCGGACTTACTGACCCCTTCATTACGACAGAGGCTTCGCAGAACGCGTGGGACTATCCTTTCTCTTATTGTGCCATTGAAAATATCCTTGTGCCCGGTGTGAGCAACATTGCTGTCAGCACTGAGCCCGAGAAGGGTGTGCGCTTCGACAATGCCGACGCCTACTATCCCTTGAAGCGTCACTCCGTGTTGGCACGTGCGGGCTATGCCGCCCCGCTCTATGTCAATCGACAGGGCCTTTTCCCCACGCTCGAAACGGTAGATATGGCGGGCAACTCGCGCATCTCATATAATAGAGACCAGGCAGGCAAGCTTATTCCAGGTCAGGCCAAGGACAAGGACTACATGGAAATCGGCGCGCGCGCTTACAACGGTCCGCTCGAAGTGAATCCTGAAGTTGCCAACCTGATGACGCGTATCTATGTGGTGAAGTCCGAAGACATAGACCACGCTGCTTACGATAAGATATCGAATGCGACTTATCTTGAAGGTAGCTCGTTCGCCTTCCCCATGCAGCGCCTCGACGACGCTTTGCAGTACGTCCGCAAGGCAAGAAAACTTCCCGGCAAGAACGATCAGACGTTCGAAATCTTCGTGAGCAAGGGTACTTATACACCCGTGCGCAATATTGAGGGCAATAGGGGCGCCTTGCGCAACAATACGTTCCTCGTGCCCGAAGGCGTGAGCATCTATGGCGGCTTTGTGCCCAAGAATGCGAGCGGTGCGTATTATGGTCCTGTGGATGATAAAAGCAATATTGAAGGTATTCAATTGGATGGCTCTGCAACCGAGGACGTGATTGCTACGCGCGAACTTGCCGACCTCAATCAGAACACTGTGCTCGAACCCTGGGAAATGAAGAACCAAACCATCCTTTCGGGTAGATGCTTGAATTCTGACAGAGCTGAAAACGTGTTCCACGTCGTAACTTGCATGGCTGACCCCAACCTTGTTGGTGAGTTGCCAACTGACCCACTTCCCATTGTGCTCAGTGGTTTGCAGATTACGGGTGGTTCTGCCCTCCATGGCGAAGCCGACGAAGTGGAGAATGTGCAGTCGTTCTACAAGGGTGGTGGTGTGATGGTTGACGGCACCTGGGGCGTTGCGGCAGATGAGCGACGCAGAATGATCCTTGTGGCGCATGCTTGCAACTTTACCAACAACCGTGCTGGCGATGGTGGTGCCATCTACAGTGATGGTGTAGTCGAAGTATATGCTTCTTCGTTTGCGCAAAATGCTGCCAAGTATTGTACGCATTCGGAGTCAGCAGAGCATGGTCGTGGCCATGGCGGTGCCATCTTTAGCGATTACTCACTCACCGTGGTGAACTCTATCTTTGAGAACAACGAAGCCGGAGCTATTGAGAACGCAGATGACATAACCAATGCCAACGAACTCTCTGCAGGCGGTGCGATTTATCACAACGGAACGGGCGGACTGGTGATGCTCAACACTAACGTGGTGCGCAATCAGGCTGCTACTTACCCAGCTCTTTATGTGAAGAGTCCTAACAAGGGGGGCGATGGTGTTGACGGCAATCTTCATAAGATTATCAACTCTCTGTTCTGGGGTAATGAACTTCGTGCGTCAGACAATGGTCAGCCCTATGACGGAGCTAAGAACTTCGTTGTGAACTTCTACGACCGTAAAGCAGGGGCCGAGGTTATTGACGCTGTTACATTGCTTGATGGTGGTCGTAAGGGTGATGACGGTGCTCCCATTGTAGGTGAAATGCTGTGGCATAGTGCTTACGAATCGGGTAGAGGATGTGCTGCAACGTCTTATCCTGATTATCGTGGAGCGGAATATGACTATACGAAATCGGTACCGCAAATCTTTAAAAATAGTTATGAAGCTGCAAAGTTCTGTAACAACAATGTTATCCTGAATGCCAACAACGAAGCGCTCGATGGTCCGAACTTCGTAACTCCTACATCGCGTGCGGGCGTGGCAAACTACATGCCCTCTGCCGACTGGACGATTTCGCGTCGCAACAGCCTGGTGGATAATGGTTGGACGGAGGTGAAGCTCAATGAAGGAGGATTTGCAGATAAAACGAAAACAGGTGCTACGGGTGTGTATGCCGAGGTGCGTGAATCGGTTCCAACCTATAACTACGCCTTTACGGCTTATCCCTTGTTCGATGAAGTATATATGACTTACGACAAGCAGGAGATGGGCGATGACAACAAGATGTATCGTGTGGCTATCGACCCCAATGAGAATGTGCGTGAAACGTATATAGATATAGGTGCCTATGAGTTCCGTCACACTAAGCTCAAGCCTCAATCTGACGATAAAGAATTAAAAGATATCCTTTGGGTGGCAGAACAAAGCAAGGGAGAAGCCGATGGTTCAACGTGGGATAATGCCACGACCGACCTTCAGCGAGCTATTGAAACGCTCCTTTCAAGTCGAAACAACTACGACAAGGAAATCCGACTCATCAAGGGATCTTATGCTCCGATGTACACCATCGACCATCATCTGAGCTTCACGGTGAATACGCAGGCACAGAATAATGTTGCGATATTCCCCGAAGATAAAAATAACTATACCGAACTTGGTGTGAAATCGCTGATGTTCGTTGGTGGATGGAGCGATGAATACGCAGCCGATGCGCCCGATGCCGAAACTTATCCGGCGTTGCTCCACATGGAGCAGGCTCCCGGTAAGGATGCTTCCATCTTCCGCATTGTCGATGCTCGCAACTGGTATAATGCCCGCAACGCAGCCCGTCCTTATCCCGGCGAGCAGAAAGAGCTGCAGCAGGTTGTGCCCATCGTGTTCGACGGACTTACGTTTGTGAATCCTTATGCCATGGAGACTACCGAAGGTGCTGCCATCAACTATCTTGCGCAATATAATTATGATGAGCAAGCGGGCCAAAATTCAGAAGTTTTGGTGCAGACAACATTGTCGGACAAGCCTAAACTCACCATCGGACACTCCAAGTTTGTGCTCAATGGGGCTACTGATGATGTGCCTGCGGTGACGATTGGTGCAGGTGGAGGCTATGCCTTGGTGTACAACTCGGTGTTCCACTCTAACAAAGGCGATGCCCTGCGTGGTGACAACACCCGCGTGGTGAACAACACCTTTGCCTTGAATGGCGGTGGGGTAGTGCTGAGTGCGACACAAACTGTTGGCGCAAGCGGTGTTGACATCAAGAGCCGCATTCACAACTCCTTGTTCTGGGGCAATGGCGGTACGATTACCGTAGGTGCCGGTGCAGCAGGTAAGGAATTGTTTACATTCAATTCTTACGTTACCGACGCCTTGAGTGGTGATGAGTCGGACCAGGACAACGATATGTTGATCCGTGAAAATAACGACTTGATTAATGGTCCTAACTTCAAGGCCCCAAATCTGGATGCTACTTCGGAAGCCGACACCCTGGCACGCGACTTCAGCCTGATGCCAAGTGCAAAGACCATTAACAAGGGTAGCAATAGTCTCTACTTAAAGTGGGTGCACAATATCGATAAAGAAGACGAACCCATTGCCGACCTGGATGCAGCTTATGCAACGCGCCTTTTCGGCGAGAACATTGACCGTGGCGCTTACGAGTATCAGAATGCTTTGCTGCGCTATATCTACGTTGACCCTGCATATTTAGGCAGTGGCGACGGATTGAGTTGGGAAAACAGCTACAACAGTTTGCAGGAAGCTGTGGACCTCGTGGCTGTAAGTGCCATCACTTCGGGAAATCCCGGCTACGTGTTCTGCAAGGGTGGGCGGTTGGAAGAAACCGTGACGATGCGTCCCAATGTGCGCGTGTATGGCAGCATCGCACCTTCCTATCAGAAGGAGGCCGCAAGCGAAGCTGCGCTTGATACGTATGTTAACTTGCTCTTGGGCGAACGCTATGGTGTGACCTCAGGAACAGGTTCGCCGACAACCGTTCGTGGTATTAATACTACCGGCGATTATACTACCGGCGATGATGCGTTTCCGAGTTTGCTCGATGGTTTCATCGTCACCCCAAGACAGGGCGAGGCAGTCACAGCTCCAGTGGTGGACCTCAAGGGTAAGGGTGCGATGGTGCGCAATGTTGTGGTGCATGGCGTTCAAAACACTTCCGACAAGCCCGGCGAGCAGAGTGCCGTGCGCATCAACGGCGGCGTGCTCTACAATGCTTTGGTTCGCGATTGTTCGCTGCCTGCGGCCTATGTTGGCAAGGACGGACGCGCCGTTCACTGCACATTCGTAGGAGCTGAGGGCGCCGGCAATGCTGTTGAGGTGGAAGCCGGCGGTAAGGTGTATAACTCCATTATATATGGTAATTCCATTATATATGGTGATGTAATGCCAGAGTCTCCCGAAACATTCAACGATTGCCACCATGCAATTGTGACCGACGACTATCCTTTCGCAACGTACCTCAACGCGACAGTTACCAACGACAAACATCCTGCGAAGCCCATGCGCTTCAGCAGCAACAAGAATCTTTGGTATCAGTTGGAAGAAAATTCGAAAGACCTTGATGCTTGCGCACTCTCGGATGTCAACATGGCTGCTTTGAAGACTGATTTGAAGAGTGTCTTAGGTATTGCGGACGATGCAGTTCTTGCTTCGTTTATCGACGTAGCAACCGACCGCGACCTTCTGGGCAATCCGCGCTTGCTGAATGCAAATCTCGACCGCGGTTGTTACGAAACGTGGAACGCGGTGAGCGGCGAAGTGCTTGAAGCTACCTATGATGAAGACGGAATGCGCTTCCCGCAAGAAGGCTCTGTTGTCTATGTGCACGAAAATGCTTCGCTCGTGTTGAATGCTGAGGACTTTGCTTTAAGCGGTGATGGCAAGGGCAGTCGTCTTGTTGTCCGCCCAGGTTATTTATTGCTTAAGAATGGCGCTTCGTTCTACGGTGGTGGTGCAGGTGTTGCACTTCCTCACGTGAGCGTCGAACGCACAATCGGAAATGGCAATGTAAACTTTGGAGCACTCGTGGCTTTGTCTTACGAATTCAAGTATGCCGACGTGCGCAGGGTGGAATACGACGACGAAACAAATCGCGTATCGCAGCAAACTGCCGATGGTGCCGACTGGTATTATTATGACGGAGCTGACCGCTCAGCGTTCGACTATACAGCGAGCCTCGACAACTCTGAATGCTGGAAACCTATTGGTGCAGATGAAGTGCTCGCACGCAATGCCGGACGCTACTTTAAGCCGGCTGAAAGCGGTGTTTATCGCTTCACGGCTGCTGCGACAGATGCTGACGAAGCTGTTTACACAGAAGGCTATGCCGGTACGCAGATTGAAACTTCGAAGACAGTTGTGCTCACGCAATACGATAATCGCAACGACGCGCCTAACTTCACAACGGCAGAAAACATGGGTTGGAACCTTGTAGGTGCTCCCTATCTGGTGGCTAACTATGCTGCAGGCTTGAAGGAAGGCGGAAGCGGATCCTCTCCCGATGGATTCTCTCCCGACGATTACAACATGAGCTTGCCGCGAATGCTCTACATGCTGACAGCCGACACGGAAAATGCAGGCGACTACAGCACTGAAAGCAGTACGGAGGCAAGTGGCATCTCGCCCGGTGTGGCTTTCTTCGCGCAAACGGCTGTGAAGAGCGGTGCTACCGAGGAAGTGGTGTTCCAATTGCCGAAGTATCAGGCTCCCGCCGGAGGTGGCGTCAACAAGCGTTCGCTCGTATTGACCGACGGTGAAGGACGTTCTGACGAAGTGCAAATGATTCCTGCAACCGATGGTACGGAAGGTTCTACCGCCTATGCCTACGGTCGCGACGCGTTAAAGTGGATGTCGGTTAACGAGGCGATGCCACAGACCTATGCTTTGGGTGGCAGCTCAAGTGTTGATGCAAATGCCGGAAACACTCGTTTTGCCATCATGGGCGACGCTCCGGTTGCAACGGAAATTGCGCTGGGCGTGAAGGCCGGTAGCAACGGTGTACTTACCTTTGCATTGCCCACACCTGATGCTTACGAAACGTTTGCAAACGTGTGGCTCACCGACCGCCAGACCGGTGTCGTCACCAACCTTAAGACGCAAAGCTACACTGCCGAAATGGAACCCAATACCGAAACGGCTGCGCGCTTCACGATTAAGTTTGGAGGTACGAATCCCGAAATGATGAACGACCGCGTGGCTCATCGTTACGATGTGTACGGCGGTGAAGGAAAGCTTTACGTAGCACGCCTTGCCGGCGGAGAAGTCATCCGCATCTACGATGCAGCCGGTCGCTTGCTCCATAAGTTTGTAGCTTCAGAGCAGCGTCATGCGCTCGTTCTCCCGTGCGGCATCTACATTGTTCACGTAGCTGACGAAGTACATAAGGTCAGCTTGAAATAATCAAACATCCCCTGCGACACACCTGCCGCAGGGGATGTTTTTTTTATTGGTGTCAGAGAGTAGTCGCACTCTGACACCAATCCGGGGGTATTCGCTACGCTCAAACTTAGTGTATATGTATCATGACGGCGGAAGCGTCTCTACTCAGTTCGTCTGCCTCATTAATTTTGGAGCATTACAAACAAACATCCCCTGCGGTTTCTGCCACAGGGGATGCTTTGGGGTGCAGTCCATGTTACGACCATCTTGGGGGACTTGCACAATGGGTGTTTATGTTGTGAACGCTTCTGATTTTGCGCTCCAATTTGCAGTCTGCAATCGGTTACACTCCGAAGGGATTGGCTGTTTTTCCGCCCTTGGCTTCGGGTTGCTGAGGCGCTGCGAGTTCAATTGTTCCAAACGTTTTTTCGTATTTGATGATGTTTTCCTGGAGTGCGAAGAGCAAGCGCTTAGCGTGTTCGGGGTTCATCACGATGCGGCTCTTAACGTGCGCCTTGGGTACACCGGGCATGAAGCTTGCGAAGTCAATGATCATTTCTGTTTTGCCGTGCGAAACGATGGCGAGGTTAGAGTAAGTGCCACCTGCCATTTCGGGGGTGATTTCGATTTGCAACTGTCCGTTTTGTGGTTTTTGGTTGTCCATAATTTTATTTGTGTTTAATGTTAGTATGCTTCGTATTTACCGCAAAGTTATAATAATTGCTTGAATGCATCTTTTTTTTGGCAACTTTTTTGCGGTGGTATGGAGTTTTTCTTCGCCTTGGTGACTGATGTCTATCTTATTCCTCGACGGCGAAATCTTCGATGGTGCCTGTTTCTGAGGAGAAACTGATGCCGATGCGGAAGAGTTTGCGCGGGTCGGCAGCGTAGGGGCGCGCATAGCCTTTGTCGTTGATTTGCGCAAGGGCTTCGGCAGCTGTGCCATCGAGTTTGAATTCAAAAATGTAGATGTAGCCGGGCACTTCGACGATGCAATCCACGCGACCCTCGCTCTGCTGTTTTTCGGTATAGACCGTGTAGCAACTAATCATGCGCAGGAGCAGATAGAATGTGTAGTGGAAGTAGCGTTCGCGCTCGCGCTCCGTCTCCTTGCGGCGCATGGTGTATGGAATGTCGGCGAGGAAAGCGGTGAGCAGTTTGCGGAAGCGTTCGAGGTCGGCTGTGTGTAATGCTTTGACCGAATCGCGCGCCCAAGTGCCGGTGTTGCCTTTGATTTGGAAGTAGTTGTTGGCAATGAGTGTCATGAATCCCTTGCGCACTTCGTTATTGGGGAAGTCGAGTAGGAAGGAGTTGACCGTGATGTCGAAATCCTTAATCGTGAGGTAGCCGCTTTGGTAAAACATGGGGAGCGGCTTTTCTACGTCCGCCTTGTAGTCGATAAACTCGCTGGGGTCGTAGTAGCGCCCGATGAGTTCGTCGACGTCCTCGTTCGTGTGGTTGAGCAGGCGCACGAGGTATTCGGGTGTAGCGGTGCGGAACCAGTAGTCGTCAACACGCTGCGAGGCAAAAGCGTTGAGCAAACTGAAGGGATTGTATATATCTGTGAGTTCGTCGCTGAAGTGGTAGCCGTCGTATTGGCGCTTTAAGAACTCGCGCATCTCTGGTTCGCTGAATTTGTAGCGCACTGCCAATTCTTTTATGGATTCATCGAAATACGCATAGAGTTCGTCCTCTGTAATGCCGCAGAGCGCTTCGTAGTGACGGTCAAGGCTGATGTCGGCAGGTTGGTTGAATCCGCTGAAGATGCTGACTTGCGAGAATTTCGTTACGCCCGTGAGGAGTACGAATTGCAGGTCGTCGTCGGCCGCTTTGAACACGGAGTAGAAACCTTTGAGGGTGTCGCGATTCACCGTCTCTATCGGGCGACGTTCGCCATTTATTTCAATGGTATAATTTGTGCCAATGACGTCAAGCAAGGGTTTGTCGTATTCATCGATGAGCACCACGGCGCGCTTGCCGTACTTGGCATGTGCCTGCTTGAGGATGTAAACAAAGCGGTCGCCCAAATTCTTAGCAAACGGACTTTTCCCGAATTCAGCTTCCCATGTTGCAACATAAGCTTCAATTTTGTTTAGAAGCGTGTTGCCCGATGTGAAATCGCAGCCGTTGAAGTCAATGTGAAATACGGGGTACTTCGCCCACTGCTGTTCTAACTGCTCCATTGCCAGGCCTGCAAAGAGCTCCTTTCGCCCTTCAAAGTAAGCCTTCAGCGTAGAAACGAGCAGACTCTTCCCAAAGCGGCGCGGGCGACTGAGAAAGTAGATATTACCTTTTGTTACAAGGTCGTAGATAAGCGCAGTTTTGTCCACGTAAACAAAACCGTTTTGCCTTATTTTCTCAAAATTTTGTATTCCAATGGGGTATTTCATAAATGCCTGTGTTGATTCATATTGCGAAGTTATGGAATATTTGCGACTTCGCGTAGTAAATGCCGGGAGAAATGATAAATAGAACCTGCCTTTAGAACGTAGGTGTAGCTTTATTTCCCACCGAAAAGAACCTTGCTGCCTGCAGCAATGTCGTGGGTAATCCATACGTTGGCGCCGATGACGGCTTCTTTGCCAATCGTGATGCGTCCGAGGATGGTGGCATTGGAGTAAACGATGACGCCGTCTTCGAGGATGGGGTGGCGCGGAATGTTCTTGATGGGGTTGCCGGCTTCGTCGAGCGGAAAACTCTTTGCGCCCAACGTGACCCCTTGATAGAGCTTGACGTGTGCGCCGATGATACACGTGGCGCCGATGACTACGCCCGTGCCGTGGTCGATGGTGAAGTAGGGGCCGATTTTGGCAGCGGGGTGAATGTCGATGCCCGTTTCGCTATGAGCCATTTCTGTAATGATGCGCGGAATGAGGGGCACTCCTAACAGATGGAGCTCGTGGGCAAGGCGATAGCACGTGAGCGCTTTGATAGCGGGGTAGCAGGCAATGACTTCGGCATGACTGTGGGCTGCAGGGTCGCCCATGTAAGCGGCTTCGACATCGGTGGCAAGCAAGTCGCGGAGCGTGGGTAGCTGCGCAATGACCTGCTCGGCATAGTGCTTGGCGCGCCGGCTGCTGTGGCAACCGGGACATCCTTGCGGCGTACTGCATTCGAAGCATAGTCCGGCCTCAATTTGCTCGGCGAGCAGTTGGGATAGTCGTTCGAGGGAGGTGCCAATGTGGTAGGCTATGGTTTCGGTGTTGAGCGAAAAACTGCTGTAGTAGCCCGGAAATATGAGTGAGCGCGTCAGCTGTATGATTTCCTGGAGCGCCGGTACGGAGGGGAGTTTCACAGAGGGGCAATGCAGGCGGAACAGTGCGGGGTGTTGCGACAGATTCGAGAGCGAATCGATGGTTTGCTTCAGTATGTTTGTGTTGGATGGGTTCATAGGAGGAGGAGAGGTTGAGTTTTGTGTTGCTTGGGCGTTGCAAAGCAGGAATGGGTGTTTAGTTCAGTAGCGAGAGATAGCGTTCGCCTGTGTCGGGGAGGAGCGTGGCGATGGTGGCGCCGTCGAATTCGGGGCGTTGGGCAATTTTGATGGCAGCGGCGATGGCTGCTCCCGACGATATGCCGCAGAAGAGGCCCTCGTGCTTGGTGAGCAGGCGCATGCCTTCGAATGCTTCGCTATCGGCAATCGGCAGGACTTCGTTGATGACGGTGTTGTCGTAAATTTGAGGTACGAAACCGGCCCCGATGCCCTGTATGCCGTGAGGTCCGGCCGTTCCGCCCGAGAGGACGGGCGATGATTGGGGCTCGACGGCAATGATTTTGATGGCTTCGGCGTGTTGCTTCAGCACGTGGGCAATGCCGCTAATCGTTCCACCCGTGCCTACGCCGGCAATGAAGGCGTCGATATGTCCGTCTGTGTCGCGCAGGAGTTCTTGTCCCGTGGTGCGTTCGTGGGCAAGGGGGCAAACTTTGTTGTTGAACTGTTGCAGAATGATGGCGCCGGGCGTCGTGGCTTGTAGTTGGCGGGCGCACTCGATGGCACCGTTCATGCCCTTGTCGCCAGGCGTCAGGCGGATTTCGGCTCCGAGGGCGCGTAGCAGTTGTTGGCGCTCTCGGCTCATGGTGTCGGGCATGGTGAGGATGAGTCGGTAGCCTTTGATGGCGGCAATCCATGCCAGTCCGATGCCCGTGTTCCCGCTGGTGGGTTCAATCAATGTTCCGCCCGGGGCCAAGCGTCCGCTTTGCTCGGCATCCTCAATCATGGCGAGTGCCACGCGGTCCTTGACGCTTCCGCCGGGGTTGAAGGATTCAATCTTGAGCAATAAGCGCGCCTTCAGTTGAAGTGCGTTTGCGAGTTTGCGTGCTTCAAGTAGGGGAGTGTTGCCGATGAGTTGAGTTAAGTCGGAGTAAATTTTCATGGTGTGACGGATGATGTTTAGTTGTGTGTGGTGCGTCGCTCGGGGTGTGCGGCTCCGTGGAATCGGGGCTGCGTTGTGCGTGGCGATAGTTGCCGGCATGCCGAGGACATGCGCTTGCAAATTTATAATAAACTCGCGGAAATTGCGGACGAATTGCGGAATATTTCTATTAAATTGTTTCGTCGGGCTTAAGTTAGTGCTTGTTTGCAGGGCAATGGCTTCCGTGTGCGGAAGCTTGCGCGGAGG
The DNA here is from genome assembly GCA_017425985.1 of Bacteroidaceae bacterium. Taxonomy (GTDB): domain Bacteria; phylum Bacteroidota; class Bacteroidia; order Bacteroidales; family Bacteroidaceae; genus Alloprevotella. The sequence goes on from JAFOWI010000275.1 coordinate 13,182, forward strand.
AGGCTTAATCAAGGTTTTTTTAAGCTCGAAGTCTGATATTCTGCGCCTTTTTTTGCAGGATAATTTTTTCTTTCAGATTTAAGCCGTATATTTGTAGCATGAAAGTTTGCGCGCAAGGAATGTTTCGTAGAGAATGTGGAGCCACGGACGTGTGGCGTGCGAAATTCTTTGCAGGATGTCAAACTAATGAATCTCAATGAAACAGCAATTTATTATCGTGCTTCGTTGTGTCGTATTACTATTGATGCTTGTAGGGACAGTCGCGGCTGCCTCTGCACAATATATGTGTCATCGCGTGTGGGATAATTGGAGCGTGGGCTTGCAGGCCGGAGGCATTTCTCCGCTCGTGCATCATGCCGTGATAAAAGATGCGCGCACGGTGGTAGGATGGCAGATAGGCAAGCAATTGACGCCGACGTTCGGACTCGAACTGCAGAGCACGCTGGGCGTGAATACCGGCAGTGTGCACGCTGAAGGCTCGGCAAACGCAGTGGATAATATTCATTCGTCGCTCCTCGCTAAGTGGAATCTGACAAACTTGATTTACGGCTACGTCGGTCAGCGCACTTTTGAGTTTGAGGCGGTTTACGGTTTCGGACATCAGCACCATTATTATCCCTCCCCGGCTTTGGACCGGGCACATTTCACCTCGACGGCAGGATTAAACCTCAATTTCAGGTTGGGTAAGGAAAAGGCGCTCGGCTTGTCGCTGCGTCCGCACGTTGTATGGAACCTGGAGCGACAGGTTTATGCAGCACGCGATGCAGAACTGCGGCTCACGGTAGGCGTGGCTTACTATTTTCGCTCGTCGAACGGGAAACGCTACATTACGCGCGCCCGTCTTTACGACCAGCCGGAGGTCGATGCGCTTAAAGCCAAGATTCAGGATTTGCGCGAAATGCTGCAGCAGCGCGACGCTGAGATTGAACGTTTGAAGGCGGCTGAATGATTTTTTAAAGAGCAACTCATTATTTATATATAAATTGTAAACTTAAAACAGTATGATTAAAAAGTTTTTTAAGTCGGCATTTGTAGCATGCGCTACAATCAGCTTGATGTTTGTGTCGTGTGGTGAAACTCCGCAGGCGAACTATGCTGTGATTCCTGTGCCCAAGGAGGTTACTCCTATGGATAAGGGAAGTTTCGAACTTTCAGAAAGCACAGTTATCTACTATCCCCAGGATGATGCTGCGATGGAAAAGAATGCGCAGTTGCTGGCTCAGTACATTGAGCAAAGCACCGGTATGAAGTTGCAGCTCTCTACGCAGCCCAACGGCAATGCTATTGCGCTCTTCGCACAGTTGGACGATGAAAATCCCGAAGCTTATACGCTCGTAGTGACAGCTAACGACATCGTTATCAACGGTGCTTCGGCAGCAGGTTGCTTCTATGGTATCCAGACGCTTCGTAAGTCTTTGCCCATAGCAGAAAAGGCTTCTTTGGTAGTGATGCCGGCTGTAGAAATCGCTGATGCTCCTCGCTTTGGCTATCGTGGTGCTCATTTCGATGTGTCGCGCCACTTCTTCACTGTTGACGAAGTGAAGTGCTTCATTGACATGCTTGCGCTCCACAACATTAACCGCTTGCACTGGCACCTTACTGACGACCAGGGATGGCGTATTGAAATTAAGAAGTATCCTCGCTTGACAGAAGTCGGCGCTTATCGTCCCGAGACAGTTATCGGTCGTAACACAGGTCGCTACGACGGAACACCCCATCAGGGCTTCTACACGCAGGATGAGGTGCGCGACGTAATAGCTTATGCAGCCGAACGCCACATTACGGTGGTTCCTGAAATTGACCTTCCCGGACACATGCAGGCAGCGCTTGCGGGTTATCCCGAGTTTGGCTGTACTGGCGGTCCATACAAGGTATGGCAGGATTGGGGCGTTTCGGACAATGTACTCTGCGCCGGCAACGATGCTACAATGCAGTTCGTAAAGGACGTGCTCAACGAAATTGTTGACCTCTTCCCCTCTGAATACATCCACGTAGGTGGCGATGAATGTCCTAAGGACCAGTGGAAAAAGTGTCCTAAGTGTCAGCAACGCATCCGTAAGGAAGGTCTTCGTGCTGACGGCAAACACACTGCCGAAGAACGTTTGCAGAGCTACGTAATCAGCTTTGCAGAACGCGTACTCAACGAACGTGGTCGCAAGATGATTGGTTGGGACGAAGTGCTCGAAGGTGGTCTTGCTCCCAATGCAACCGTGATGTCATGGCGTGGTGAAGGTGGCGGTATCGAAGCCGCTCGTATGAAGCATAACGTAATTATGACTCCCAATACTTACTGCTACTTCGACTACTATCAGACAAAGGACATCAACAGCGTACCTCTTGCAATCGGAGGCTACTTGCCTATCGAACGTGTGTATAGCTATGAGCCTATGCCTAAGCAGCTTGAGCCCGAATATCATGGCTATATTACTGGTGTTCAGGCTAACCTTTGGACAGAGTATATCCCCACATTCAGCCATGCACAGTATATGGAATTGCCTCGTATGGCAGCGCTCTGCGAAGTGCAGTGGGTGAAGCCCGAACAGAAGAATTTTGATGAATTCATTCAGCGTTTGCCTCGTCTCATTGAACTCTATAAGAAGTTGGGCTACAACTATGCAAAGCACGTGTTTGAAGTTCAGTCAACATTTACAACCGATACTGTGAACCACGCAATAGTTGCTGAGTTCAAGACGATTGACAATGCAGATGTGTTCTATACACTTGACGGCTCTGAGCCTACAACTGCTTCGGCGCGCTACACAGAGCCTGTTACCATTAAGGAGTC
>JAFOWI010000276.1 GCA_017425985.1 Bacteroidaceae bacterium
TACTCTGTCAGTTGTACTCTTTCAGACTTACAACTATTATTTGTTGTTGTTTCGATATTGACTTTTGCGGTGGAAGTTGATACCTACGTAGATGTTGAGGTAGTTGATGAAGTTTCGGAAGTTGAAGGAGGCGCGCTTGTAGCCATATCCGTAGGTGACGAAGGATGCGCCGGCATAGGTGCGCGTGTTGTTCCAAACGAGGGCTGCGCGCCCTGTGAAGTCGATGTTGAAGGTGCGCACATCGTCGATGAGCACGCTTTGGTCCCAGGGTTCGCCAATGGTCTTTTTGTAGCCGAGGGCCGGTGTGAGCGAGATGTTGAAGAGCCAGTTGCGTGCAAATACCCAGTTGTAGGCATAGCCGAAGCTTAGGCCTGCGTTGTAGTACTTGATGCGGTCGATTTTCATGGCAGGCAGCAGTCGTTCTTCGCCTTGGGCATCGAATCGGAGGGAGTGGGGCAGGAGGGAGTGGTTGAAGTGCACCTTGTGCTGGTCGTAGCGCAGACCGAGGATGAAGGAGCCGGCGCTGATGCGCTGCACAGTGCTCTGGGCATAGGCTGCGGGGTAGGAAAAATGGCGGTGGTTGAATACGTAATAGACGTTTGCCATCATGGAGTAGGCTTTCATCCCGTCGAAGTGGTGGCCGCTGAAGGCGTCGGACTTGAGTTCCTGAAATCCATCGATGGTGCCGATGCGGAAGTCGGTCTTGTTGCGGATGTAGATGAGGTCGCAACCGAGCTTTGCGCTATAGAGCGACAGGTTGAATTCCGTGTTTTTGCGCGCTTTGCCTATGCTGCTTACGTCCATGGTGTAGCCCAGAAAGAGCCAGCGCCAGCCGAAGTAGGGACCGATTTTGAAGGCGGGGCGTGGTGAGATATTGATGGTTTGCTTGAGGTTGCCGTCTTCGCTTTGCGCCGAGAGGCGATATTGCTGCCAATAGTTGGTGTTTTGGAGCATGGCGGCATAGTTGTAGTAGTTGGGTTCGATGTAGTTGTAGTCGTAGGTGTCGAGCTCCTTCACCTTCTTCTTCACTTCAGTAGCTACTCCGCCGGCAACTCGCTCGATGCCATCGGTGATGGTGCCCCAGAGCTCGGACTCGTCCGTGTGGAGCGAGTCGTCGGCTTCCGGAGCGATGCTATCGGCCGGCAGGGAGGTTTGACCTGCGGCTGAGGGTGCTATGATGAAGAAGAGGATGGCTATGAGGATGTTCATGCTGAAGGTGGGGAGTGATGTGAAGGGCGCGCATGTGCTTACGCCCTCGGTTGGCCTGATGGTGGGCGTGGAGGCTTGGTGGGGTGGGAGCGTGCTTTGTGTTCGGAGGTCGGCTTGCCCGAGTCTGACGTTTGCTTAAAGTTTGCCCAAGATTCTGTCCACCACCCAATTTACGGATGTTGCGCTGACTCCGTCGCAGGTGCAGATGGCGTTGCCTTGCAGATGTTCGACTACGTTCTGAATGAGGGGAAGCTGTACGTATTGAGGATTTTCCACGGTGATTTCCTGAGTGCCCGTCTGCGTGTGGAGCTGGATGGGGCTATAGGTGAATACGGAGAAACTGATGGAGCCTTTGTCGCCAATAATCTGAATGCTGTCTTCGCGCGCAGATTCGTGGGCTACGAAGCACCAGCTGCCCGAGCCTGGCACGCCGTTGGCAAAGCGGAAGCAGGCGCTCACGCTGTCCTCCGTTGTATAGAGTCCGCCGCGGTTGGCGGTGAATCCTTCGGCTTCGATGATGGGTCCAAACATTTCCTGCAGGAGGTCGATTTGGTGGGGCGCAAGGTCGTAGAAGTAGCCTCCGCCGGCAATGTCGGCTTGTACGCGCCAGGGGAGATTCTTGGAGTTGTAGTCGAGGTCGCGCGGAGGCACGGCAAAGCGTATCTGCACATTGATGACATTGCCGATTTCGCCCTGCTGAATCAGCGCTTTGACCTTCTTGAAGTAGTCGAGATAGCGGCGATAGTAGGCTACGAAGCATGGCATGCCTGTCGTCGCGGAGATGCGATTCATGCGGCAGCAGTCTTCGTAGTTGGCAGCCATGGGTTTTTCGACATACACGGGTTTTCCGGCTTTCATGGCCATGATGGCGAAAGTGGCGTGGGTCGAAGGCGGCGTAGCGATGTACACGGCGTTGACTTGTGGGTCGTCGAGCAGTGCTTGCGGGTCGGTGTACCAGTTTTTGATGCCGTGGCGCTCGGCATAGGATTTAGCTTTTTCGGCGCGGCGGCTCATTACGGCTACTACTTGCGAGTTTTCGATGAGGGAGAAGGCAGGCCCGCTTTTTTTCTCGGTTACTTCGCCACATCCGATGAATCCCCATTTTATTTGTTCCATAGTGTTGTGGTCGGGTTATTTGGTTGTAGGAAAATTTGTTTGAATCAGTTTTATGGTAGTTGTGTCCGAAGCGTAGATAGACGAGACGGCTATGTAGCGCTGCGTGGAGTCGTTGATTTCAGCAGGTTCTGCCCATTGTGAGAGGAAGCATGCCGCTAATGTGGGCGTAGCATCACCGTTGGGCTTCATTTTAGAAAAAACGGCCGACAGGTAGGAATTGCGGTTAAGCGTGGGGCTGTCTTCGTAGCGAAACATCTTGTCGCGCGGATAGCTGCAAGCCGTGACTACCAGAGGCTTATTGTTGAAACTGGCTGTTCGGTAAAGTTCGGCAACGTATGTGTTGGTCTTAAAGTAAGCGCTTTGCAGGCCTTGGAACAGCGATGACGGCGCCACCCATCCATAGTCGAGCGGCCGAAGTTGGAGCGTGAGGAAGTCGGTGTGCAGGCTTCGTTCGTGGCGACTGCGCAGCGGAGAGGGGGTGATGACTTTGTCCTCGGGAGCAGCGATACAAATTAAATGATTGTTGTCGGCCTTGTTGAACAAAGCTGCCTGCTCTAAGCTCAAAACTTCCCAGGCGAGGATGGATTGCTCGTGGGCATAGGTCTGTACGAATGCGGCATCTGCTTGAAAGTCAACGGCGACGAGAACCCAGAATTGGAATTTCTCTGCTTCGTAGAGTACGGCCTTCAGCTCCGAGGCGTCGTTGATTTTTACGCGCAGCGCGTTAAAGCCCATGGTCCGGATGGACTGGAGTGCCGTAGGAACTACGTGTGTTGGCTCAATGTTGATGCCTATAAAGGTTGTGGGTGCTTCGTTGATGCGAAACACTCCGTTTTTTATGTCAACAAATGCTGCGGCGGCTTTAGCAAGGAGCATGCTGGCGATGAGTACAAAGATTCTGATGCTCATATATTATAATAGGAGGGGACAATCGTTCGATTTCTGTCAATGCAGGTTAATCAAAGTTCAGGTGGAGTTTGCGCTTACGGGCTTCTTCGAGGCTTGCCATTTGGGTGGGGTGCGCTTTCTGTTCGCGTAGTTGGCTTTGTGTCTGATAAAGTTCGCTTAAGAATTGCTGACGCTTATCGGGATTCAGCATTTTCACCGCGGCGAGCGCAAATTGCGATGCATCGTTGGTCCAAACTACGGGCGCCGAACGGCGTGGCGCAATGAATAGCGCAGTGTGGGCCGCCGAGGTCGTGGCTCCGCCGATGAACAGTGGGGCAGTGATGCCTTCGGATTGAAGTGCTTCGGCAAGGTCGGCCATGTGGGCCAAGGAGGGCGTGATGAGTCCGCTCACACCTATGATTTGGGGATGGATTCGCTTGGCTTCGGCAATGATGGTTTGGTTGTTCACCATGACGCCCATATCTACAATGTTGAAACCATTGCACCGAAGCACGGTAGCGCAGATGTTCTTGCCAATATCGTGGACATCGCCTTCGACCGTAGCGAGCAGAGCCGTCGGAGCTGCGCATTGCTCAGCAGTTTCGTCCGCTTTCATCAAGGGTTCGAGCAGGCTTACAATCTGCTTCATGGTTTGAGCCGATTTCACTACCTGGGGTAAATACATTTCGCCGGCTTCGAATTTTTTTCCAACGCGTTCCATGGCTGTCATCAGCGGACCTGAAACAATTTCAATAGGACTCATGCTGCGGAGCAACTCAGTTATGTCGTCCTGAATGGAGGCAGTGTTGCCTTGCTCTACGGCGGCTTCGATTCGCAGGTCGGCACGCTCTGCTTTCTGCGTCAAAGGAGATGGCGCAGGGGCCTTTGTAGCCGCATTCTTCATGCGCTCTGCCCATACAGACAACTCGGCGGTGAGGTCCGTGCCTTCTGTAAAGAGGATGTCGAACAAGCTTTTTAATTCAGGGTCAACATTGTCGCCACAGAGCGGTGCTGCAGGATTCACAATCCCCATATTCATGCCGGCCTTGCGTGCATGGTCGAGGAATACGGCGTGCATGGCTTCGCGAAATGCGTTGACACCTCTGAACGCAAACGAAAGATTGCTGACCCCGGCTATGATGCCCACTTGGGGCATTTCGCTACGCAGGCTTTGCGTGGTGCGCAAAAAGTCCAAAGCATAGCGTGCATGCTCCTCAACGCCGGTGCAGACGGCAAGCATGTTGGGGTCGAAGATGATGCGATGTGGTGGGAAGTTCAGGCGTTCGGTGAGCAAGGAGTAGGCGCGTCGGCATACTTCCATGCGTCGTGAATACGATGTGGCTTGGCCTTGTTCGTCGGCAGCCATAACTACTAAATCGGCCCCGAAGATTAAGACTTCCTTGGCGCGCCGGAGAAAAGCAGCCTCGCCTTCTTTGAGCGAAATGGAGTTGACGGTGACTTTGTTTTGTGTAGCGCGCAGGGCAGCGCTGACAACTGTCCAATCCGAAGAGTCGATCATGAGCGGATGGCCCACTAACTCGGGTTCGGCAGGGAGCAGGCTGAGTAGTTGGAGCATTTCCTCCCTCGCGTTGAGCATGGGTGCATCCAAGTTGATGTCAAGGATGTGTGCGCCTTGGGCTACTTGTTTTTTGAAAATGGCTAAGGCTGCTTCATAGTTGCCTTGTTCGATTAATTTGGCAAACGCTTTAGAGCCCAGTACATTGCAACGTTCGCCAACGATGGTGAAGTTGCCGGTGGGCAACGCTTGTTGCGGAACGAGTCGGGGCTGTATTCCTTCCTCGTCAATGCACTTGCGCAAGGCTTGAATGTGGTGTTCGGTCGTTCCGCAGCATCCGCCTACGACGTTGAGGCATCTTTGCTGAAGTAGGGGTTGCAATTCGCGCACCATGTCTTGTGGCGTTTGTTCGTAGGCGCCCCATTCGTTGGGCAAGCCGGCGTTGGGGTAAACGCCTACGTGGCATGTGGCAATGTTCGCCAATCTTTTGACAAATGGCGCCAGCATTGCTGCTCCTCCACCGCAATTTACGGAAACGATGAGTGGCCTCACGTTTTCGACCACGGAGTAGAATTCCTCAATCGTTTGTCCGGCCAACATTCTGCCCGAAGCGTCGTTGAGCGTGATGCTCAGCCATAAGGGGACGGACGTTTGCAGGCGTTCCATCGCTGCGAAAGCTCCCGTCCAGGCGGCTTTCACGTTGAGTGTGTCGAAGGCCGTTTCTATCAGCAATACGTCAACCCCGCCTTGAATCAGCGCCTCTGCTTGTTCGGCGTAGGCGTCGGCCAATATGTCGAAGTTGATGTTGCCGGATTTTTCCGATAATGTGAGGCTATGGTTCGTAGGTCCCATGCTGCCTGCCACAAAGCAGGGCTTAGCCGTTTGTGTGCGCGATTCGTCGGCGATAGTGCGTGCTATCTTTGCTCCTGCTAATGCCCACTCAAATGCTTTGTCGGCATTGCCTTCTTCTTCCAGCACTACGCGGTTGGCTGAAAAAGTGTTGGTCGTGATGATGTCCGCTCCGGCTCGGAGGTAGGAGCGGTGTATGTCGATGATGGCTTCGGGATGTTCGACGTTGAGGCGCTCGGGGCGTACGACATTCCATCCTCGTTGTTGCAACAGTGTGCCAATAGCGCCGTCCAGCAACAATACCTGCTGATTGAGTGATGTAGCTAAGTCCATATTCAGTGTTTGAGAGGCGTAATGCTTGCTTATTGAAAATGAATGTCTGTGATAACTGTGGAGCCTACTCTGCGGTTGAGCTCATTGACGTAAAATGTGCGCCGCATTTGCAGTTCGGCTCTGACAATGGCTGACGTAATTTGTACGTAGAGAACCTGATTGTAGATGCGTTTGCCTGAAGTGTATTTAGCCACAGTGGGTCCTGCAACTTCTTCCCATAGCTCAATCAGTCGATGCTCATTGAGTGGAGTCTCGAGTCCTTCTTGTCGCAGGAAGCGCATGAGGACGTCTGTCAGATTTTCGGTTTTACGGCGTTCCATAGTTTTCTGTAATGTTGCCTTCGTGAACATAGAACAATTTGTAGTTTTTCTTTGTTCGCGCCAAGAGTTGGTCGATGTGTTCACGATTTGTGTCGGTAATAAAAATTTGTCCTAAGTCGTCGCTTGCAACGTAGTCAACGATTTTTGCCACGCGTCCGGCATCGAGTTTGTCGAAGATGTCGTCGAGCAGCAGGATGGGCATGCTTCCCTTGCCTCGTTTTCTTAAAAATAAAAATTGAGCAAGTTTCATTGCGATGACATACGTCTTACGCTGACCTTGCGAGCCTTCGTATTTTAAAGGTTGGTTGGAGAGCAGTAGCGTCAGGTCGTCGCGGTGCGTGCCATGCAGTGTGTAGCCAACGATGCGCTCTTTTTCGCGAAAACTTTCGAGTTGCTGCTTGAGCGCACCTCTTGAAATGTGCGAGGTGTATTCAATGCTGACACCTTCGGTTGCGCCGTCGCAGAGTTTATGGTAGAGTTCCTGGAAGAGTGGCAGGAAGTCGTTTGCAAAAAGTGTGCGGCAGTTGTAAATGTAGTCGGCATCCATGCTCATCATTTCCTCAACAACGTTCATGACGTCGGCATCGAAGCCGCTTTCCTGTTTGAGCAGTGCATTGCGCTGCTTGAGCGACTGTTCGTAGCGTATGAGCGATTCGACATATCGGCTGTCGTATTGCGCAATGACCATGTCCATAAATTTGCGCCGTTCTTCAGCGCCGCCTCCTACGAGGTATTCATCGCTTGGAGCAATCATGACGAGGGGAATGCGTCCCAGGTGTTCCGAAAGTTTGCGATACTCTTTCTCGCCGTGGCGAATACGTTTGCGTCCACGCGCTTGATGCTAATGTCGATTTGTTCGTGGCCGCCATCTTCGCGCTCGTATTCGCCGCGAAGCATGAAGAAGTCGGCATCGTGCAGAATGTTTTGCGCATCAGTGCTGGTATTGCTGCTCTTGCAGAACGACAGGTAGAAAACAGCGTCGAGCACATTGGTCTTGCCCATGCCATTGCGCCCTACAATGCAGTTAACGTTGGGCGAAAGCGCCAGGCTTGCTTCAGAAATATTGCGATAATTAAGTAGTGTGAGCGTTTTTAATTTCATAAAAAAGATATGAAGGCTTTTGAAGTGCAAACTTACATAAAATTGCCGTGAAACAGCTATTATTTTGCGACTAATACTTAAAAAAGAAATATTAAGCCCACCTAATTTCTTCTTTTTTAGAAAAAAAGATACCAATATTCTTTAGGATTCAACCGAAAATCACTACTTTTGCCACCGAAAATAATAAAACATACATAAAATCATTATGAAGAAGGATACAAACACCCTCGAAAATCCCACAGCGGAAGTGCTTGCCACAGGTAGTGCATGGTTGGAAACAAACAAAAAGACGCTCATCAGTGCTGTTGTAGCACTCTTCCTCATTATTGGAGGTTATTTGGCTTATACTAAGCTCTATCAGGAACCTCGCGAAGAAAGCGCTCAGTCTCAGTGCACACTCGGCCTTAGCATGCTCGCACAGGGCGACTTTGCTACAGCGCTTGCCGGCGAAAACGAATTCTTAGGTTACGAAAAAATTGCATCAGAATACGCCGGTACTGATGGTGGCAACCTTGCGAACCTCTATGCAGGTCTTTGCTACGCACACCAAAACAAGTATGCTGAAGCTATCAACTATCTTGAAGCATTCGACGCGCAGAGCGATCAGTCGGTTTCAGCAATGGCTCTTTACGCTTTGGCAAACTGCTACGCTGCTGAAGGCAATCTCGACAAGGCTGTAAGCACATTCAAGGAAGCAGCAGAGCAGGCTGATAACAGCGCACTTAGCCCCATGTGCCTCATCGAAGCAGGTAAGCTCCTTGAAAGCCAGGACAAGGCTGACGAAGCTCTTAAGCTCTACGAACAGGTAAAGGCACAGTATCCTACAGCTCAGCAGGCTGCACCTCAGCAGGTAGGTAGCGCAGCATTCGCAGCTGAACTTGATAAGTACATCCAGCGTGCTCAGAAGTAATCCCTCTCTCATGGGCTTCATTTTGAAAATCGCAAGTAATTGAAATAGCGGATAGACAAGCAAGGCTTGATTAACTTCTTTGTTTGTCTATCCGTTTGTTTTATTATAGTTGTATTAAAAAATAAGAACATCATGTCTTCTTTTTCCTACGCAGCATCAGCAAGCCAAAACATTCCCGATGCGTCGCAATATCGCTTTGGAATCGTAGTCACTGAGTGGAACAATCATATCACGGACAAACTTCTTGAAGGAGCTGTCGAAACGCTCAAGCAATACGGCGTTGATCCCTCGAGCATCACGGTAGAGCGTGTGCCCGGTAGCTTTGAACTCATTTATGCCAGCTCGCAGCTCGCTAAGCGCGGCTATCTTGACGCTGTCATCGCCATAGGCTGTGTTATCAAGGGCGACACTCCACATTTCGATTATATTTGCCAAGGCACAACTCAGGGCATTGCGCAAATCAATGCGACAGCCGATACTCCAATTATCTACGGAGTGCTTACGGTGAACAATGAAGAACAGGCGTTGGAACGTACGGTTGGCAAAATCGGCAATAAAGGAAAGGAATTTGCACTTTCTGCAATAAAAATGGCCGAATTCTCTTGGCAGTTACAAAATTAAGTCGTAACTTTGCATCGCAATTAAGGGAGATACACAGAACTCTCTAAAAGATTGCTAATGGGCAAATACCAGAGTGGCCAAATGGGGCAGACTGTAAATCTGCTGGCTTACGCCTTCGGTGGTTCGAATCCATCTTTGCCCACAGAAAACATGATGTGAAACTTCGCATCATGTTTTTTTGTTTTAATAACTTTGCTGCGCTATATTGGTGAAAGGAGAGTGGCTTGTTTTTGTCCGTGCGTAGCTGAGTTCTGAATTTTGTTTGTGATTCGATTTTAAGGATGTCTTTAGTTTGCGCGGAAAGTTGTGGGCTGTATTTATAGTAAAGTAGTCGAGTTGATTTCTACGGTGATTGCTATGCGCAAATCTACTTTTTGCCGAACGAATCCGGCATAATAAAGTGCCGGAAGCCTTCTGGATGTTTTGCTCGTATGGTTTAGGTCGTCGTTTCGCCATGCGTAGCGTTTGTATGTGTCAGCTTTTTCTAAGGAAATGGATGTAGCGCTCTGCGGTGTGCGAGCGGCGATGAAGTTACTCTTATGTACGTTCATGCAGCAGCTCGTTTTAGGAGATGAAATTGCTTAGTTTTCCATTCCGGAAAAGTGAATATTTTCTGCATATTTACGAAAACGCTAAAACTCCAAATTTGTTTACAAATTTTAACAAATTGACAAATATCAGAAAA